>JBJTSS010000394.1:0-3095 GCA_046079785.1 Bacteroidota bacterium | reverse complement strand
ATCGCTGGCCGAAGTGGAAAAAAGAATGATCGAGAGGGCCATCCGTAAGTACGCAGGGCGACGTCGCTTAGCGGCCACCGAACTGGGTATATCGGAGCGGACCCTTTATCGAAAAATCAAAGAATATGGTTTGGAGGAGGATTAATCGGGTATCCAAGCTGATTCGTATGCGGGGCATGGCCTTGTTCCTGCTGGGGTGGGTTGGACTATCGCTGTCTTCCTGCGGGGTGTATTCGTTTAGTGGGGCCTCGGTGCCGGCGGAGGTTAGGACCGTGCATATCGCCCAAATGAAAAACAACGCTGCGTTGGTGATGCCTTCGTTGAGCCAGCGTTTATCGGATGCTTTTCGGGATAAGTGTTTGTCGGAGACCCACCTCCGTCTGGGCAATACCGGTCAAACTGATTGGGAATTTACCGGCGAAATTGCGGACTATGCGGTTACCGCAGCGGCCGTTTCTGGCCGTGAAACCACCACCCTCAACCGTTTAACGGTGGTATGGTTGCTACGGTTTCGGTCTATCTCCAATCCCAAGGCGAGCTGGGAGCAACGAATGATTCGGTACGCCGATTTTGATGCGGGGACTCCTTTCCAAAATGTCGAGAATGAACTGGTCGATCAAATTGTACGGCAATTGGTGGACGATGCCTTCAACAAAGCCTTTATCAACTGGTAGGCATGGACCAACGTCGCTTGTTGGAATGGGTTCAATACCCGGAGCGCCTGGAAGGGGTTTCAGGGGAGGAATTGGAGCAATTGCTCGAAGAATTACCTGCTTTTGAGGCCGGCCAATTGCTCAACCTACGACGGCTCAAAGCCAATCACTCCACCCGGCTTCCCGCAGCCAACGAACGCGTTGTGGCGGCTGTTGCTCAGGGTCACTCGGTCTACCGAATGCTGAACCCCCGTCCCGAGGTTTCCAACGACGAATCCGTGGAGAACATGGGAACGGTGCCATCCCCAGAAACAGAACCAACGGATAACCTAACCCGCCTTGCCTGGTTCGAGGCTTGGTCTCTAGGGGATCATGGGGAGGCCGAGGAGGCCGAGTTGGCCATGGGTTATGCGGAGGCCCTCGCCGGCGATCTCCTGGAGGCGGACTATGCCCTCGAAACCTGGGTTCAAGCGCCTCCGCTAACGGCGCCTCCGCCCCTGGAAATGAAGGATATCGCAGCCCAAAGCTTGAATACCGACGATATTCCGGTATCGGAGTCATTGGCCGAATTGCACCTCCGTCAAGGGCAAAGGCAGAGAGCCGCTCAGATTTATCGCAAATTAATGCTCCGTTTTCCCGCTAAAACGACTTATTTTGCGGCCCGTTTGGAGCAAATTCAAAACGATAACGATTCCTAAAGAACCCCATACCTTATGTATACCTTCATTACTCTTCTCATTGTCTTAGTTAGTGTCCTTTTAATTCTTTTGGTTTTGATTCAAAAACCCAAAGGAGGAGGCTTGGCCCAGGGTTTTTCATCCACCAACCAAATAATGGGTGTCAAGCGGACATCGGACGTGGTGGAGCGTGGAACCTGGATCCTCAGCCTCAGCCTTTTGACCCTTGCTTTGCTGATTAACTTATGGATCCCAAGAGGGGAGGATGTCGAGGCCGGTGCCGCGACACGCCTCGAAGAAAAAGTCTTGGAAGCGCCTGCAACCCCTGCACCATCAGCAAATCCTGGAGCAACTGCTCCTGCCGGCACGCAGAGCGCACCGGCTAAATCCGGTGATACCGCACGTTAAATTCCTTTCTTGAGGCTGCCTAGCCTCTGGTTTTTGCCAATTGGACCCCAGGGATTTGGCATTTTGTCATGGGATTCTGTAGGTTTTGTCAGTGGAACTGACAAAATGAACCAGACAAATCCCCTTTTTTACTGCTTCGTTTAGTGTTGATGGCCGTGGCATAGACTTTGTAAGAAATAAGTCAAAACCCTAAATAACCCAAACATGTCAAACAAAATCACCCCAATTGCAGACCGAGTGCTGGTCGAGCCCTCGCCTTCCGAAGAAAAAACTGCTGGTGGAATCATTATTCCTGACACAGCAAAAGAAAAGCCTCAGCGCGGTACGGTCATTGCGGCTGGCCAGGGCAAGAAAGACGAGCCTATGACCGTCAAAGCTGGTCAAACAATTTTGTACGGCAAATACTCCGGCACCGAAGTGCAAATCGAAGGCAAGGATTACCTGATCATGCGGGAATCCGATATCATGGCCATCCTGGGCTAATTCCTTTTTTCCAATTATTCAAAAACTATAAAAACCATCATCATGGCTAGCAAAATGATTTTTTTCGATACCGAAGCCCGCGAATCCCTCAAAAAAGGCGTGGATGCTTTGTCCAATGCCGTTAAAGTAACGCTAGGTCCCAAAGGACGTAATGTCGTATTGGACAAGAAGTTTGGAGCTCCAACCGTAACCAAAGACGGTGTCAGTGTGGCCAAAGAAATTGAACTCAAGGATCCCATCGAAAATATGGGAGCCCAATTGGTCAAGGAAGTGGCCTCCAAGACCGCAGACCAAGCCGGAGACGGTACCACCACAGCCACCGTTTTGGCCCAGGCGATGATCCGTGCGGGTCTCAAAAACGTAGCAGCGGGGGCAAATCCCATGGACCTCAAGCGGGGTATGGACAAAGCAACAACCGTGGCGGTCAAGTCCCTTCGTACGTTGAGTATGGAGGTTGGGGATGATTTCTCCAAAATCGAGCAGATTGCGACCATTTCGGCTAACAACGATGCCGTGGTCGGTAAACTGATTGCCGATGCCATGCGTCGGGTAACCAAAGAAGGTGTGATTACAGTCGAAGAAGCCAAATCCACCGAAACCTACGTGGATGTGGTGGAAGGAATGCAATTTGATCGGGGCTATGTCTCTCCTTATTTCGTGACCAATGCCGACAAAATGGAGGCGGAATTGGACAATCCCTATATCCTGATTTACGACAAGAAAGTTTCGGCCATGAAGGAGCTTCTACCGGTCCTCGAAAAGGTAGTTCAAACCGGTCGCCCTTTGTTGATTATCGCCGAAGACGTGGACGGTGAAGCTTTGGCAACGTTGGTGGTGAACAAAATCCGCGGTTCCCTCAAAATTGCTGCGGTCA
>JBJTSS010000393.1:0-1754 GCA_046079785.1 Bacteroidota bacterium | reverse complement strand
TTATTGTTTTACAAAGCGCTTGTACTCCCGCTTGCCATCACGATCTAGGGTTACGACATAGGTGCCTGCTGGCCATTCATGAACGGCCATGGACTCGCGTTGTGTTATGGAACTGGCCTTGAAGGTATGGGTTGCTACGATGCGACCGGTCAAATCCATGACCCGCAATACCGCTTGACCCTGACCGGCACCCAAAACCAAATGCAAGGTCTCATGAACCGGGTTGGGATACAATTCCAAACCTTGGACCGAACGGCTGGCGGTTGGGTTCGTCGAAGAAACGCGGGGTGTACCAATTCCCCCACCGGAGGAACGTAGGCTACTGGCCACCAAGGTATCACAGCGCATGGAGGTGCAATTTGCTGCGGAATCCACCACCGTCAGGCAAACCGTATAGGAAGCGGCCGAGGCATAGGTATGCCGGACAACGGGTCCTGTAGCGGTTGACCCATCCCCAAAATTCCACGAATACGAGCGACGGGCCAAAACAGGTCGAGCGGCAAACACATAACCCAATGGCTGGGTATCGGTCGCTACGAGGTACTGCGCTTGGCAAGGCGATGCCGGAGGTACCGGCCTGGGATTGGTAATGACCCGAGGCCTACGGTATCCCGGAACCGAAATGCGCATCCATGCGGTATCGGAACAGGAAGTGCTCGCGGTGGAACCCAGGCGGGATACCCTCAAAACCACCACATAAGAACCTGCCACGGTGTAGGTATGGGATGGATTGCGGCCGTTCGAAGTAGAACCGTCCCCAAAATTCCAAGCGTAATTGGCGGTCGTATCTTGCAAAACAGAGCGGAACTGCACGGTCAAGGTGGTATCAACTCTGGCCCCAAAGCGGGGATTGCACGGCACACTCCAAGGGTTAGAAACAGGAGGACGGGGTGGCGTTGGGATGTTCACAACCCGTGATTCGGTGTCGGAGCAGGAAGCCCCTGCGGTGGTTGAAAGTCTGCTAACGATCAATCGCACGGTGTACATCCCGCCGTTGGCGTAGGTATGGGATGGGGAAACCTGGTTGGAGGTATTGCCGTCCCCAAAAGACCAACGATAGGTCCACAGGGTATCCACCACCGCAGGCGAAAAGCGAAGGGTCAAGGCATTGGTATCCGGACGAAACCCAAAAGAGGCATCACAAGGCCTGAGGGGCGGAGGCGGGGGCGGATTGGGAACTCGAACCCGGCATTGAACCGTGAAATTGCGGGTCGCGGCAAGACTGCTGCTGTACAGGACCGAATCAAGGTAAATATTGCCTGCACAATCCTCAACGCGCATACGCAGCGTGCCTGATGACCGGCCCAAGACCCTCAACGTATAAAAACCATTGTTGGTCGTAGCCGCATAACCAAACACAAACGGTTGAGCAGCGGTATCCCAAACCATGATTTGAGCTCCTACCACGCCAATTCCAGCGGTATCGACGATACGACCGTTCAGTACCAATTGCGAACGTGTCGAGGGAGAAATTTGAGCCCCAGCCCATCCGATTAGGATTAAATTAAAAAATAAAAGTAGACGGTATTTCATGGTTAATGGTTTATGTCATTAAGACGCCCAAGTTAAGGAAACGCTTAACCCAACGACCCCCTACCTCCAATTTTAATCTCCAGTTTAGTTCCGAGGGGCTTCGGTGCCACCTAAGGTCTCTGTTTGGGCTTGGAACGTGAAAACCGGGCAACCAGAACGGGGCCCGCAAAAAGAGCCAAAGTCAGCATCGAAAAACCCATATCGGCCCAATGGCCGGCCTC
>JBJTSS010000392.1:0-5208 GCA_046079785.1 Bacteroidota bacterium | reverse complement strand
ACCTCGCCGCCAAGGCCCCTCCCGTGCAACTTTCGGCTAAGCCCAACTTTTTTCCGGCATGACGCAAAAGTTGGCCCAAGCAGGCTTCAAGGCCTAGCTCTTGGTCGCCGTATACATAGCCCTGCAATTGGTCCCGAATTTCTTGGGCAGCTTGTTCAACCCGTTCGGTCAAATCCATGGGTATACGCTCCTCAATCAATCCGTGCTTTGCTTCATCCGGGTAGGCACTCAATCGCAATCTCACGACCCCCGGTCTCGGCAAATAGGCCAAACGAATTCCGTAATTTTTCCATTTTAATTCCCAATCAATCAACTTTTTAGCAATCGTTGATTCTACTAAACCTGCGGTCATGAGGGTATAGTGGACCATGGGCCGCAGACGACCACTTGCCTGGGCCCATGGGATCAACTCGTGTTGAATCAAATGCTTGAATTCATACGGGACACCCGGCAAGGCCACCGTCGTGACGCCGTTTTTTTGCCACATCATACCCTGGGCCGTTCCCAGTGGGTTATGCAATCGTTGGGCATTGTCCGGCAAATCTGCTTGGGCCAAGTTCATCGGACCAGCCTCTCGGCCTCTGGCCAAAAACCATTGATTAATCTGTTGCTCTACCTCAATGTCTCTAACAAGTTTGCCACCAAAGTATTGTGTAAGTAATGGCTTGGTCAAATCATCGGATGTTGGTCCCAAACCACCGCTAACCACCACCAATTCAGCCAATCCTTGAGCCCGATTCACCGCCTCCAAAATTTCTTCTTCCCGATCCCGCACCGTCCATTTGCATAGCAACTCAATGCCTTCGGCACCAAAGACTTGACCCAAATACGCCGCGTTGGTATCCACCACTTGCCCCAGCAAGACCTCGTCCCCGATGACGATATAAACAGCTTTCATAGAAAAACCCAAAACTAACCTCCGTATTTTCGCTTTGCATTCTTGTTTCGCCCATTTCGTCAACGCGTCTTCCATCGTTATTTTTTGAACTTATTCATGTTTCTTCATCGGAGTCAACGGGCGAATCGTCAACGTCTAGGTTGTCTTTTGGTCGGCCTAGGGGCTCTGTGCTTTCTTTTGATGGACGCCGCCCCCATCCAAGCCCAGACCCCACCTGTTCTCAACAGGTCCATTGCCCCATTGGCTGGTGATACCCTGCGGTATGCCCGCATGACCAACCCCAGCGCTTTGACGTCGGTTCTCAACCAAACCGGAGCGTCCAGAACCTGGGACTTGGCCACCTTGTTGACTTCCACCCAATCCTTGGTGGACCGATACGTCAACGCAACGCAGACGCCATATTTTCTGCTTTTTGGTAATTATGGCAAGAAAACAGCCGATAGCAGTTCCCTCTTTGAGTTCTTGGGATTACCACCGCAGTTACCGATTCCAGGGCTGGATTCCTTGAATTTGGCTTTGACCAATCTCTACGACTTTTACAACCTCAACAACAACCGTTGGGCCAAAACCGCCCAAGGCATCGGACTCTTGGGCCTTCCAATTCCTGTTTTTTATAGCGACCCGGATGAATTACTCTCCTTTCCGTTGCGCTTCGGTGACCGGGATACCTCCACCTTTGCTTTTAGCATCAATGTCCCCACGATAGCTGAAATTCAGCGACAGGGCCAACGATTCTCGGTGGTGGATGCCTGGGGAACGCTGAGGACCCCTTATGGCCAGTTTAACTGCCTGCGTGTTCGCAGTCGCACCACCATCACGGATAGCATATTGCTGAGCGGATCCGCACCGATAGGGTTACCGACACGGACCGAAATCGAAACCGCCTGGTATACCGACCAAAACAACGAACGTGGCCCTCTTTTAAGAATTCTAGAAAGAGGCATCTTGTTTTTCCCGCCCACCATCCAGGAAGTTTGGTACCGGGATCGGTACCGTATTCCCCCACCTCCGCCACCCCCCCCCTTAACGGACCCCGGCGATGTCGTACTGTACCCCAACCCATGCCGAGGAACCCTTTATTTGGGTCTGCATCCCTTAGATCCGTGCGAGCGTGTTCGGTTTTGGAACGCCTCCGGCCAAGAAGTCTTGGTCATTGAAAAACCAGGCCCTCAAATAGAAGGACTAGAATACCTCCTCTCGGCCGGTTTTTACCGTGTCGAAGTGCAAGCCCAGTATGGCTTTTATTCCAAAAAAATCTTGCTTATTCCCTAAGAAAGCCTATTGGATGTTGATGTATATCCTCTGAAGCAGCTGTTCCAGCATTTCCCTTTCCTCCCCCGGGAAATTATCCCAAGCCGGAAACAAGACATTCATGGCCGGCTGACTGGCCTTGGCCAACCAGTCCGAACCCAAGGGCGTGAGGTGAATTCGCTTGACCCGGGTGTCTTTTTGATCCAATTCGGGTTGGTCCTTTTCCAGGCTGCGTTCAATCCAACCTTTGCGAAGGAGACTTTGAATCATACGGGTGGTGCTGGAACGATCCCGCCCCGTCATGCGGGCATAGATCTCTTGGTATTGCCCAGGGCGCTCTTGGACCGTTTTGAGAAAACGAAATTGTTCCGAATTCAAAGGGAGGTTCGCCTCCCGAAAGGCCTGCTCCAGCCTCAAACCGTAAGCATTCCAAATTTTGCCCATCAACTGCAGGAGTGCGTCGCGATCCATCATACAACAAACCTACGATTCGACCTTGATTTTTCGGGGGAAACGCCCAAGAACTCCTAATTTAGCCGACCCATTCCTTTATCCCCAATTTTTGCCCTATGGACGTTTTGATCATGGCTTCCCAATTGATTTTGGGTCTCTGTATTTTGGTTTTGTTGCATGAGTGGGGGCATTTTTTCACCGCTCGGATGTTTGGAATTCGGGTAGAAAAATTCTATGTCTTCATGGATGCTTGGGGCAAAAAATTATTTTCGTTCCGCCGAGGTGATACCGAATTTGGTTTAGGCTGGTTACCCATCGGAGGCTATGTCAAAATTGCGGGTATGGTGGACGAATCCGTGGACAAAGATCAACTGGCCGCCCCACCCCAACCCGATGAATTTCGTACCAAACCTGCATGGCAACGGCTTATCGTGATGATTGGCGGTGTTACCGTCAATGCTGTGCTGGGGGTTCTGCTCTTTTCGATGATTCTATGGTATTGGGGGGAACAAAAAACCCCCTTGACCGGTCTTCAAAATGGGTTAGCTCCTACCGAATGGGCCGAAAGTTTGGGATTCCAAGCGGGGGATCGCCTGGTGGCCATTAACGGAACCCCCATTCGGTACGCCGAGGACCTGTACGACCCGCGATGGTTAACATCGGGCCCACCCCGTATGACCTTGATGCGGCAAGGGACGCGTGTTGAACTTCAAATGCCCGTCGATTTCGCCCAAAAATGGCTGGACCAAGCCAAACCCCTGTACCTTTTGCCCAGGGTTCGCTTTGCCGTCGATGAAGTGGTGGCCGGTATGCCTGCCGACCAAGCCGGACTGCAGGTGGGTGATTCCATCGTGGCCATCAACGGTCAAGCGATTCGCTTTTTTGATGAACTCCAAAGAGCTCTTCTGGCCTCCGCAGGCCAAATCTGCACGTTGACGGTGGTCAGCAACACGAATTCCGAATCCCGTTCCAGTCAACGTTTTTTGCCTGTTCAGGTCACCGAGCAAGGAACCATTGGTTTTGTTTCCAAACCCGAAAGCCTTCCTTCGGTTTCCATTCGGTACTCGGTGGCCCGGTCTCTGCCCGCTGGGTACGCGATGGCTGCCAAAACTATCAAGGATAATTTGACCGGATTCGGCATGATTTTTCGCGGAGAGGTACCGGTCCAAAAGTCATTGGGCGGACCCATTGCGATCGCCAAGAAAATGTACGGCGCACGCTGGGATTGGCAGCGTTTTTGGACCACAACGGCCCTGTTATCCATGGTTTTGGCCTTTATGAATCTGTTGCCCATTCCTGCTTTGGATGGGGGCCATGTCGTCTTTTTGTTGGTGGAAATGGTCACCGGCAAACCACTGAGTGAACGGTTTTTGATGGCCGCCCAGTATGTTGGAATGGTGCTGTTAATAATGTTAATGGTCTTTGCCTTTGGCAATGACCTCCTGCAACATGTATTTCGTTAAGTCCACAACCCCGAACCCTCAGGGGGGTCTTTCACAACGAAAGACCCGGTGGCATGCCCGTGAATGTGCCCAGGACCGGAGTCGAACCGGTACGAGTGTTAGCTCACTGGTGTTTGAGACCAGCGCGTCTACCAATTCCGCCACCTGGGCGGGCAGGCGGCAAAGATATTCCAAGCGAACGAATCTTCTTCCCTTTGTAGGGCCTAGCCTTAATTATTTTTGAACATGCGACGTTGTGTATTGAACCACACCTCCTTATGGAGCACCATCGCCCTTGGAGGCTTTCTTTTGGGCCTCGTTTGGGTGCCACGAGCGGTCAAAGCCGCGGTCGTCCCAGCCATTGAAAACCCTGATTTAGGAGCCCAACAGCCTTATTTGCTCGTTTTTCGAACCCAGTGGGACGCTAGACAAGCCATGTTGCAATACGAGCGCGATGGAACGCCGCTTGACCAACGAGCCCACCACGTCCTTAGGAATACGCAAAAGCAATCCCAGGCCTCCCTTATTCAGCTAACCGATTGGCTTGAACAAAACAGCTCGGACCAAACCCAGATTCTAGATACTTTTTGGATTAGCAATGCCGTCCATCTAGCCCTGGATTCATCCACTGCCGAGGCTCTACGTAGGCAACCTTGGGTTGGTCAGTTGATGCCAGCCTCGGCTTTGCCTATGGGCTATACCGAAAATTTGGAAACTTCAACCTGCGCAGAACTCATCGAGCCTTACCATACCGAAGCAGTCAATGGCAGGGAACCTGGATTAACCACCATCCAAGCCCCACAGCTTTGGGCCAGGGGGTATACCGGCAAAGGACGCCGGGCTCTGCTCATGGATACCGGGGTATGGCCCCAACATCCGGCCTTGCGGGGTAAGTTTTTGGGTTACCGCCTGGGTCTTGACCAAGCCTGGTTGGCCTACGATGAAGCGTTGCCCGCCGACAAAAGCGGCAACCACGGAACCCATGTGGTCGGTACCATCATGGGTTTGGATACCGTAACCAAGGACACGATTGGTGCTGCCTTTGGTGCCTACTACCTGGCCACCGACCCCATCGTCACCAACTTGGCCTTGGTGCGGTCCTGGACTCAATTAATGCAGGCCTTTCAATGGGCGTTGAATCCAGATGGCGATACCTCCACGACC
>JBJTSS010000391.1:0-1570 GCA_046079785.1 Bacteroidota bacterium | reverse complement strand
CCGAAGAACAGGTACCCTCGCTAACGGCTTCAAACATAGCCCTGAGCATATCCGTTGAAATCTCCAAATTTTCGAGGCCCGTGAACTGAAGTGCCGAGGCATAATGGGGGTCCTCCGCCAACAAGGTGGCCAATGGATTATGAGCCAAGGCATGGGCAGGACCTGGATTTCGGTTTTCTTCGAGGTGTCTTCCTTGCCTCTCTTCCCAACGAATACCAGCGTAAAAAATGAGGGAGTCCAGAAGTCGAAAAACCATCACATACGATCGAAGGCTGGTCGTGGCCGATGCCTTGAATTGTTGAGCCACCACGCGAAAATCCTCCTGGTTCTGTTGCCTGCTCGCAAAAAGCCACTGAAGCAACTTAACCCGAAGATGGTGCCTATTGATCATGGGAAACCCGGGTCAAACGCTTTTGGGCCAAAAGGATCGCCGCCTCGTTGGTGCTGATGCCTTCTTGGGCAGCTTGCTCAAAAATGGCCAAGGTTTGATCGTAGATACCGCGGGTTTTTTGCATCGCCCATTCCCGGTCCAAGGATTTGATTTCGGCGTAGACGTTGATGAGGCCACCGGCATTAATCACAAAGTCCGGGGCATAGCCAATGCTGCGGTCTTGGAGACGTTGCATGTCCTCTTCGGTGGCCAATTGGTTGTTGGCCCCCCCAGCGACCAAGGAACACCGCAGTTCGGCAATACTCTGAGCGTTAAGGGTTGCACCAAGTGCACATGGCGCATAGATATCGACGTCAGCTGATGCAACATTCTGGGGGTCAATGACTTTGACTTGAGGAAATCTCGCCAGAATTTGTTGAATTGAAGGGTCATATACGTCCGATATCCAAACCTGGGCTCCTTCGCTGATTAAATGTTCGACCAAAAAAGTGCCCACATGACCGACACCCTGAACCAAAATTTTTCGATCGTTCAAAGAGTCCGAACCAAGCACAAAACGGGCACCGGCTTTCATTCCCATGTAGACCCCAAAAGCGGTCACGGGAGAAGGGTCACCGCTACCGCCCATGGTTTCGGGCAATCCACTCACATGTTTGGTTTCGGCTGCGATCCATTCCATGTCGGATTTGGAGGTACCGACATCTTCGGCGGTGATGTACTTACCCGAAAGGGAATTCACAAAACGGCCGTAGGCTCTAAACAAGGCTTCGGACTTGTGTTGGCGGGCATCCCCCAAAATAACGGCTTTACCGCCCCCCAAATCCAAACCCGCGACCGATGCCTTGTAGGTCATGCCCTGGGATAAGCGCAGAACATCCATGACCGCCTGCTCTTCGGATGCGTAGTTCCACATGCGGGTTCCACCCAAAGCAGGACCCAAAACCGTGGAATGGATACCAATAATGGCTTTCAAACCCGAGGCTTCGTCGTGGCAATACACCAACTGCTCGTGTCCCATGTGCTGCATGGTGGCCATGGGCCCGGTCATGGTGGGGGTGGCAAGGGTCTGGGTCATGAGCAATGGATTTATTGGCGGCAAAATTAACCCAAAGGCCCGCCCAAAATGCCTTTATTTTGCGGTGTGAAATCCATGCTCGCCTTATTACGTTCTTTGCGCGG
>JBJTSS010000390.1:0-2055 GCA_046079785.1 Bacteroidota bacterium | reverse complement strand
GTTGGTGCGCACCAGGATGGCGATATCGGAGGCGGGTATTCCTGTTGTACGGTATTCTTGAATCAGTCGGTAACACAGATCAATTCGATTGTTTTCCAGGCTTCGTTCCGGCAGGCTGGGGTCAAAATTGAGAATTCGAGTTCGTCCCTCCCAGGGAGGAAGACTTTGCTTTTGATTGGGTTGATCCTGTTGGACTTCCTTGTAGGTATCCTCCAAAACGGCCCCATAGTTACCCCGACACCAATCAAAAAAACGATTGTTAAAATACAAGATATTATTCCGTGAACGATAATTGGTCTGAAGGGGTATGCCTTGGTAGAGTTCCTGCCAAAGTAGGGACGGGGCTTGGTCCCAATGCTTGGCGGGGAGGGATGCCAGCAGGCGGGCATCTCCGTTCCGCCACCGGTAGATGGATTGTTTGACATCGCCCACCACCATCGCGGTTCCTCCAGAGGCCAAACCGTTATCCATCAAGGGTTCCAAACATTGCCACTGCAGGAGACTGGTATCTTGAAATTCATCCAACAGCATGTTCAAGTAACGGTGTCCGACCCGGTCGCCCAGGTATTCCGGATGGGTTTGTTGGACCAGATCCGCCAATTGGAAGTAAAGAAAATTGAGGGGCATTTTGACCTGTGAACGACTGTAGTCTGTAAAGTGTTGGTACATCGTCCCTAACAAGGTGGTTGCGTAGCGCATATCCAATACCGCTTGCATCAAAGCCTTATCCTCGGCGCTCTCTTTTTGTTCTTGTAGAAAAACTTTCAAACGGTCAACCCAAGGTTGCAAGGCCGTCGGATGTTTGCCGGATTTTAGAACACGGTTATCATTTTGTAGCGCTTCGTCTACTTGTTTGTGCAGTTTGTGGCTTTCGTTTTGTTGCTGTTTGCGTAGGTGGTGCAACAAACCCTTGGCTCCGTAATGCAGTTGTTCTTCGGTATATCCCGCCTGAGCTAATTCGTCCATCAATTGGGTGGCGCCTTCGCTTTGTTCTTGGTACGCGATTTGAAGCTTTTCTTGGAGTCGGTCGTAATAGGCGGCATAGTCCGCAGGCTTGATTTTTTGGAGGATTTCAAGGTAGGGATAGGCCCGGTCCTGAAACAAAAATGAAGCGTATTTGACCAAGAGGCTACGAATATTCCAGCTTTTTTCGTCTCGGTTGAGGTGCTGAGAAAACTGCATCAGCAGGGTGGCCACCTCGTTGTCGCTTTGACCAACTTGGTCCAAAAAAGGCTCCATGGCTTCTTCGATCAAAACATCCCGGTCCAATTCGATTTCAAAATCCTGACCGCTGCGTAATTCACGGTAGAAAGGCCGGGCCATTTGGCTGATAAACGAATCGATGGTCCCAATCGCTGCATCGCTGTAGCGATGCAGCATGGTGCGGTGAAGTTGACGAGACCTATGGCGAAGCTCTTCGGGTTCCAACTGCAAATCATGCAGCAATTCCAAACGAATACCATCCTCTTCAAAAGCGATTTTAGGGTCCTCGCTTCCCATTTTGTTCAGCTGTTGCAGGATCCTGACCTTCATTTCCTGGGCCGCTTTTTGGGTGAAGGTGATGGCCAATGTTTGTCGGAGGCCCAGAGGGTCGGATGTGGCCAAAACCAACCGAAGGTAGGTCGTGACTAAGCGGTGGGTTTTGCCGGAACCCGCTGAGGCCCGGTAAACCATAAGTCGTTGTGTTCCCTTCACTTTTCAAAGGTAATTTTGCAGCGTGTCGGTGCAGATGTTTCTTGTTATTTCTGGGATGGAGGGTATCGAAGCTCCATCCACCGTTGCTGGGACCTGGTTTTTTGGTCTTTGGTGGTTTTTGTGGTTGGTTCTGGCCGTATTGGTCGCCCGGGACCCCTCCTACTACCCTTCGAGACTGCATCAGTTGGTCAATTACCGAATTTTTATGCAAAACGTGCGCGCCAAACACCCTTACCACGGCTGGTACCGTTGGGGTTGGGGAGGGGTTTTGGCCCTTGGCGGGGCTTTGGTTATTACCCAACTCTTGGGGATGCCTACGATTCCAGGGTTGAACGCCTCGGCGTTTGCCGAGTCGGTAGG
>JBJTSS010000389.1:0-3625 GCA_046079785.1 Bacteroidota bacterium | reverse complement strand
GTCCGATACAACTCGTTTATATCGAATGCTTTGTACCGGAGAAACTTTGAATTACCAAGGTCAAGGAATCCAAAGTCAAGGAGTTTACCATTTTCAACTAACCAATGTTTTGGGTTGTGATTCCGTGGTGGTCTACACGGTGGACACCATGCCAACTTCATTCAGTGTTCAAGCCAACAGTTCATGTATTGGTGCGAGTTTGATCGTATCCCCGACCGTCCCGGATTGGAGCAAAATTGAATGGTTAAAAGGCAATACAGTTGTCAAAAATAGGCCAAGGGAATACCAGTCCAGTCCAACTTGGTCTACCAACAGCTATTATCCCGCTGGTATTTTTTATCATCAGCAAAGCGGAGGGGTTTATGTTGTAGAGCATGGAAATCACCGTGTGGTTCGTTGGTTACCAGGTTCAACCTCACCACAAGTTGTTGCAGGAGGAAATGGCGGGGGTTCTGGGTCCAATCAACTGAATGGCCCATACGATCTATATGTCACCCCTTCCGGGTCAGTCTACGTGAGTGATTACCATAATGCACGGGTGCAGCGTTGGGATCCGGGCTCTAGTACCGGTGTAACAGTTGCAGGAGGAAATGGGCAAGGATCTGCCAATCATCAGTTGTATCAGCCCATTGGCGTTTGGGTTGATGCCTTAGGCCGTTTGTATGTGGCCGATTACGGAAATAACCGAGTCGTAAGATGGGATCAGGGAGTTTCTAGTGGAGTTGTCTATCGGTCTGTTGAGTCTCCAACGGATATCTTATTTGATCAGAACAATAACTTTTATGCTGCCTCCAACAATCAGCATGCCGTATTCCGTTGGGCACCGGGAAGCAACCAAGCCGTTGCAGCTGCTTTTGCCAGACACCCACATCAAATCGCGATAGATGGCGGTGGAGATTTATGGGTGACGCAACACATGAGTAATAAGGTTTCAAGGCATCATTTTTCCTCGCCAAATGAAATTTCCCTCAACCTCAATTTTTCTTGCAATCCGTTTGGAATAGCAATTACCGATTCTGGTTCGTTGTATGTGGGCTCCCACCTATGTAGTCAGTCTGTTGCAAGATTTAGTCCCGCATCATATTCTATGGCGGATACATTCCAGACAGAAACCTCAGGTCAATACCAAGCAAGGGTGGTTAGGTCCAACGGATGTTCGGTGAATAGTCAAGCCTTTACTATCCAAGGAACCCCCGTTGAAATCAAGGGCCCACCGGTTCATGAACTCTGCCAAGGCGACACCTTGCTCTTGGAGTCCTCGCTTCTTCGGTACGATTTGCAATTTCAATGGTTGCGTAATGGACAGCCGATTGCTGGAGCGATGTTGTCTTCGTTGCGAATTTGGCAAGATGGAGATTATCAGTTACGGGTCACGGATAGCAGTGGGTGTTCCTTAATTTCTAAAAATTGGATTATCAAGCGCTTACCCATTGTAGCGATGACGGCATCTTGTCCTAGCAATGTTTTAACCCTTCAATCGCAGGATTCTAACATAAGCAAATTACAGTGGTTCCGTAATGATAGTTTAGTGCAATCGAATGAATTGATTTACTTGAATCCTGTTCATCGTGGATCAACAAATTATGGGGCCAAAGGTGTTTTTAAAGATTCAAACGGGGATTTATATGTAGCCGATACCGAATCCGACAGGGTTCTAAAATTCGCTTCCGGCTCAACATCTGGAACGGTGGTGGCTGGAGGTAATGGCAGAGGATCGGGTGCCCATCAGTTGAATCAGCCATCTTCAGTTTTTGTAGATACCAAGGGGATTATTTATGTTAGTGACCAATTTAACCATCGTGTGATGGCTTGGTCACAAGGATCATCTTCTGGGATTGTTGTGGCTGGAGGGAATGGGCCCGGTTCGGGTAGTCATCAGCTCAATTCACCCTACGGCGTATGTTTAAATAATAAAGGACGTCTTCTGATTAGTGACCAAGGAAATCACCGGATAGTTGAATGGGCCGTTGGTTCACTTAGTGGGACTCGAATTTTAGGGATCTCTGGTTTGCCCGGTATGGGACCTGATATGCTACATGCCCCTGCAGGTCTTTTCCTAGATTCCAAGGGTTTCCTATTTATTGCTGATAGAAACAACCATCGAATACAGCGCTGGATTCCTGGAACCCTATTTTCCCAAACGGTCGCAGGCGGATATGGTCAAGGCAACCAGCTGAATCAATTAAGTATCCCAAGCGAAGTTTATGTAGATGTCTACGGTGCAATCTATGTTTCTGATTTGGGTAATAACAGGGTTGTTTTATGGAATAATTTAAATTCGACCGGACAACAAATTCTTAGCTCTAATTTTCTTGCTAGTCCTCGTGGTTTGGTGATGGATAATAATGGTAATTTGTGTGTTATGAATGAAGGATGGGCTTCTTTGCGTTCTTATAGCAAAGAGCCAATATCCATCAAAGCGCTTGTTCCTTTGAAATCAGGGAGGTATACAGCCAAAATAACGACAAGCGGTGGATGCTTGTACGATGTGGAAGATACAGCAAGTATCCCCAACCAAGTAGTGGTATTGGTCAACGGAGCAAAGGAGTCCTGTCCTGGCGATACCTTGGTAATGACTAGCGTTCAGGAATCCGGGTATACTTATCAGTGGCAGCGGAATGGAATCGATATTTTAGGAGCTACTGGCTTGGCTTATACGACCGTAGAAACGGGTAATTATCGCCTAAAAGTGACTGGCGGTGTGGGTTGTTCTTATTCTAAAGAGATATCATTCAGACCTTTCCCCACTGTGACTCTAAATGCAACGGTTAACTCGGCATGTAATCCCGGAATATTGTCCATTGCTGGGTCCGACGACAATATTTCTGGTGTTATGTGGTATAGAGACGGTCTTTTTCAACATCGATGGGAATCACAATATACTTCAACCAGTTATTCTAGTTCTGGTTATAATAGTCCACACGGTGTTCACATGGATAGGTTAGGAAATGTATACATTGCTGATTTTGAAAATGATCGTGTTTTGCGAAGAGATGTTCATAATGGGTCCATTCAAGTCGTTGCTGGAGGAAACGGTAGAGGCTCTGCATTGAACCAACTTAATCGACCAGTCATGGTGTATGTAGATGAATTTGGTTGGGTCTATGTTAGCGATATGGGAAATCACAGGGTTATGAAGTGGGCTCAAGGTGGAACAACGGGTCAAATTGTAGCTGGTGGTAATGGTGCCGGTTCGATGTTAAATCAACTTAATCATCCTCATGGAATTGCCTTGGATGCTTATGGGGCTCTCATTGTCGTTGATCATTATAATCACCGGGTCATGCGATGGGCGATCGGGTCGACTCAAGGAATAATCATTGCAGGCGGTCAAGGCGTTGGAAGTCAAGCCAACCAATTGAATGGCCCTGCAGGACTTACGATAGGTTATGATGGCACTCTTTATATAGCTGATTATAATAACAACAGAATTCAAGCATGGCAAACCGGATCCGTAACTGGTTCGACAGTGGCTTGGGGGAACGGGCCGTGGGGATTGGCAATAGACGCTTCTGCCACCCTTTATTTTACTTCAAGGGCCAGCAACCACGTCATGCAATGGCGAAAAGGAGCCCAAACCGGTAGAGTTATTGTTGGGTACAATGGTGCAAGTCATGTGGTTGGT
>JBJTSS010000388.1:0-1129 GCA_046079785.1 Bacteroidota bacterium | reverse complement strand
GCCTTGTTTCAATGGACCAAGGAGCGCGAAGGACCGTTTCGTCAATTTGCCTTTTGGTTGTTTTTGCATAGCATGATGCGGGCTTGGGGTTCAGTGCTGCCCGGCATAGCCGCCTTCGAAGAATTCGGGTATTTGGCCGGTTGGCTGTACCTTAATTCGTCCATGGTTTTTAGCCTCTCGATGCTTAGTGCCGGTATTCTGTTCTTTTTGTCGGCCGTTTGGGTTCTATTTGCACTAGAAACGGCATACTCTAAACATTTGGTTTACAAGGGTCAACGACTAAAATATTTGCACTATTTTATTGGTTTGCCCATCCTGGGTGGTTCGCTGTTCATCCTACTTTTGCACAGCATCAGCATCGATTTTTTCCTCAAAGGTTCCGGCACGTTGCCCCGCATAGGCGACTCGATGCACGAAATGGTTTACCTAGCGGAATTCGGAATTGTCTATGTGGCCATGATGATGTTCCTCCCGTTTTACCGCGAAAAAGAATTTATCATCGTCCGAGATTTACGAATGCTCAAGCCCCAACGTTGGTGGATCGTTTCGGCCTTGGCGTTGGGCTTCCTTTTCCGCCTATTGCTGGATAAAGGCTGGTTTTGGTGAGATAAAGCGGGTTACCGGGGGTGTCTTTTGTTCAGATAATCCACCAAAGGACGGGTCACATCCGCTGCGGAATCCCCGTACAACAAACCAGAACCGGGCTGCATCGCGAGAAGGTATTGATAGCCATTTTCTTGGGCAAAAGCTTTGAATTCACCCTCCAATAGTTTTCGAAGTCGTGCATCCAAGGCTTCTTCGGCTTGGGATAGCTCGGCTACCATCCCTTCCCTCATTTGAACCAAATTCTGTTCACGCCGTGCCAAACTTTGTTCGGTCATTTGACGCTGAGACTCCCCCATCCCCCCCGCTTTGCGTTGAAATTCCTGCATATCCTTTTGGAAACGAGAAGCCTCTCCCTCCCATGCCGATTCCGCCTTTTGGAGGCGGGCTTTGAGAGCGTTTTTCTGGTTGGCCAGCCATTCAAATTCTTCGGCCACCACGTCAGAACGGATATAAGCCAGCGCTGGAGCATCCTGGATTGGTAGGGGGTCGTTGACGGCCTGCTTCGAAGCCAGGGAACCGGTCT
>JBJTSS010000387.1:0-1722 GCA_046079785.1 Bacteroidota bacterium | reverse complement strand
GGCGTAACGGTTTTCGGCCCTTAGGTAGTCCAGGACCTCGGGGTTTTCGCGCTGGTTTAGCCAGCGGTAGGGGTCGACCAAGGTATCCCCATGGATAACGGTGGTTTCGGGTTGGGGGCGGACATCGGGGGGGGGTGTTTGGGCAAAAGAGGTCGGGCTTTGGAGCATACCAAGGGTCAATAAGAAATAGGGAAGGGTAAGAGAGAATTGCAAGTTCATACCAAGAATTTTAGCAAAGATGGGGGCCATGAAGCCGTATAGCGCCCCAAAAACGCATAATATGGTCTATCAACGAATTATATACCATCAAAAGGCGATATCTTCGCCATTTAAACCCTGATTCAATCATGCGGGTTCTAGGCCTCCTTCTGGTAATTTTTTGTGTTGGATGGACGGATTTTGTTCGAGGCAACAATCTGACCGTGACCCAGGTGGCCTTGAGCAATCGCAATACCAGTGCGGGGTCTAACCACCCCGATAATTACGCGTTCATTCAAGCCAACCTCCGTTGGGACAACAGCTGGCGAATCAGCACGGGACCTGCTAACTACGATGCGGTTTGGGTTTTTGCCAAGTACCGGGTTGGGACCGAGGACCCGGTGCTGGTGGGAGCTAGCAGTGTTGGGACCACGGTGACGGTTCCTACCACCGCCTGGTTAAGGGTGGGGATGCCGGTGGTCTTAACCGGCGGGACCGGCACTTTACAAACCAACAGCAGAGTAGCGTCCATTTTGGGGCCCACAACCTTTACGATGAGCCTGGCTCCAACGACTGCATTGAACAAGGCTACCCTGGTGGCTCGGAGGATTTGGGAACATGCCCAGTTGAGTTCCGTATCCGCTCACCACACAGCGGTAGCCGGTTCAGTGATCCAACCAGTCTCCGATGGGGTTGGTGCTTTTGTTTACCGATCGGGGAATGGCAGCGGGACGTTGGTTTTGGATAGCCTTCGCTTTCGATGGAATTACGGTGTTAACGGCGTGAAGGATCAGGACTTGGTGGAACTCCGGGTTTTTGGAATTGAGATGGTGGCCGTTCCTACCGGCACCTTTGCCGTGGGAAGCGGTGGAACCATGAGCGCTGAATTTTATGCGGCGCCTACCTTGAGCCCCCGGTCACCTTACACAATAACCTCCGAAAATGCGATCACGGTCGACTCTTTGACATCGGGCGCGCTCTATTATCAAACATCCACGGCGGATCAAGGCGATCGCCAGGGTCCGATAACGGCCGCATTCCCCAAAGGCTATCAAGGCTTTTATGCCATGAAATACGAGACCACCCAGGGGCAATACCGGGATTTTTTGAATACGCTAACCTATCTGCAGCAGAGTCAACGGACAGGCCTGTCTCCGGCGAATCCGGTTGATTCACCGGCCATGGTGACCGGGAACCAAAACCGCAATGGGTTGGATATACAGGTTTCTGGAAACCAGGCCTTGGCATTGCCCGCGACCTATGCGTGCAATCTCACCAAAGCGACTCCCTACAATCACAGCAACGATGGCGAGTGGTTGGCGTGCAATTGGTTGTCTTGGATCGATGTCTGTGCCTATTTGGATTGGGCTGGCTTGCGTCCGATGACGGAGTTGGAATTCGAAAAGGCCTGCCGTGGTACGGTCACCCCTGTTAGCGGCGAGTATGCCTGGGGGAATACCAATTCGGTTGTTGTTACGGCATTACAAAATGGGGGCACCAACCAAGAAGTATCCTCTCCTCTTG
>JBJTSS010000386.1:0-2535 GCA_046079785.1 Bacteroidota bacterium | reverse complement strand
TAGATGGCGGCGGTGTACCCGGCAGGGCCGGAACCAATAATTAGACAGGCATGGTGTTCCATAGGGCGACAAATCTAGAGGGGATTCCCCTAAATCCAAAAAAAAGGAAGGGGCTTAGGGACGCTCAGGCACCCTGAACGTGTAATGCACCGAGCCGTATCCGGCCCATAAGCCCAATACCCCACCACGAAGCGCTCTGAGGTTGGTGGTCACGACCGGCTGGGCCCCGAAAGGTCCCCCACTACCCCCCGTTGCTTGGGCTAAACCGCTCCAAAACAAAAAATTAGTGCGGTCTATGGACGCCCATTTGATTTGGATGGTGTCCCCTGCTCTAAACAAACCAAAATCATCAAAGGTGCTGGAATCATTGAAGAGATACGCCTCCTTACCACGGGGTAACACAAAATCCAAGGACTGCCCGTTGAAGAATTGATCGTCGTAAACCGAATTAAATGCGGTGGACCATTGGTCTTCGTTTTGGATGCGACTAAAAACCCGAACGTGATCGCCTAAGGCTTGGGGGTCTCGGTAACGATAAAAGAGCTGAACCAATTGACTATCCCGGGCTGTGGGCTGACTGGCAGGATTGGCTTGTTTTTGGAGAAAAGCCCTGGAACGTACCCATAGGCTATCGATTCGGGATGGGGCAGGTACGGTGGTTTCACCGATGATTTCATGGTTGGGGTGCACAATGCGCAAACGGTAAGACCTGCCGTGCCTACCTCGAATTCGTTGGCCTTGGTAATTAAATACGGTCCAATATTGTATGATGGGTAGTTGCGGAAAGAGCAGGGGCTGGAGGGTATCCCGTTCAGTTACGCCGTTGGAATCTGTACTTTCTACCGTAATGATGGCGCTGTAATCCAGCAAATTGAGGACCGAATTGAGGTCCACAGGATCAAAGTAGGCCGAGTTCCGGCTAAGGCTCACCTTGATCAAGGAATCCGGTTCGACCACCCCATAGACCACCAAACGGGCCTGAGGAGGTGGTAGATTAAGATCAATGTTACGCTCGCAACCGCTTCCCAGGAGGAGCAGCCCACCGCAGAAAATCCAACGCATGGAATATCCAAGGAGCCGATTCAAAATTTGAAGTTCCATGTGATAGAAGGTACAATGGGGAACAAAGAAACTTTTTTGGCTTGGATTTGTAGGGTTCCCTGCTGTAGTGAACCTTCGTTGTCCAAATAGATAAAAAAAGGATTCAATCGGCTGTAAACATTATAAACGGCAAAAACCCATTCCCCACGGTATCGCCGACGTTCGCGAGCCGAAGGGCTATCGCTAGACCTAGCATCCTGCGGGGTATACACCGCCGAAAAATCGAGTCGATGGTAATTCGGAAGTCGAAAACTGTTGCGTTCACCAATTTGATCAATGATTTGACCTTCAAAGAAATACCTTGATTCAGGTAAGGTATAAGCGTTGCCGGTTGAATAGACAAAGGTTCCTGAAAATTTCCAGCGAGGACTTTTAACCCAGGAGGCCACCACCGACAAATCGTGTCGACGGTCAAACTTGTAGGGAAAAGGCTTTCCCTGCATGATATCCTCAAAGAACCGGTTGGTCCACGACAAGGTATACCCTACCCAACCGCTCAGGGTCCCCCGATTTTTTTTGACAAAGAGTTCCAAACCGTAGGCTTCACCCCGCCCAAAAACCAAATCATTTTCGATTAAGGGATTAAATCCATTGACCGCTCCTTCGCGAAAATCAATTTGGTTTTGAAGGTCTTTGTAATACACTTCGACCGAGGTTTCGTAGGTATTGTCCGCAAAATTCCGGAAATAACCCGCTGCGTATTGAAGACCGATTTGTGGCTTGACTTTGAGGGTGCTGGGTATCCATAAATCGGCGGGTAAGGACGTACCCGAAGAGGATGCCAAATGGATAAACTGCAAATTGCGGGTGATTCCCAACTTGAGGGATGAGTAGCGGTCCAATCGATAGCGGAGGTTCAAGCGAGGTTCCCAGGCCGGGTACTGTATCACTTTTTGGCCAGGCCCAAAGCCAACGCTGTCCAAACGGGTAATGAGACTAGGGTCGGCATACCGCTCATACGAGTAGGGACCGTATTGTTGGAACAAGGCAAAGCGCAATCCACCGTTGACTTGCAAGCGGTCGGTGATATCCCATTCATCCCGAACATACGCAGCCCACTCGATGGCGTTAAGTCGACGAATATTGTTGGTGGTAATGTCAAAATCCCCGGCCCTGCCCTCGACGACACTGGGCAAAAACCAATGGCGTATAAACTGGCTACCGAACTTTAAACGATGCCCCGAGGCCAATTGGTAGTCAAAGTCTTGTTTGAGAGTCAAATTCCTTACCCCGGAATTCAAGTTAATCGTAAAATCGTTTTGGGTAAAACGGGTACCAAATTCAAAATCGCTGTAAACCAACGAATGGTTGGCAAAAAGCCGAGGGCTCAAGATGCGATTCCAACGGAGGGTAGCGGTGGAATTGCCCCAAGGGATGCTAAAGCGAAAACCATTCTCGCGGTTATTAAAATCAAAAACATCTTTACCAAAATAT
>JBJTSS010000385.1:0-15014 GCA_046079785.1 Bacteroidota bacterium | reverse complement strand
CTGCTATTCGGCGTCTTCGGGTCTTTTTTCTACATAGGGTTGTGCGTAATCAACCGATTACGCATTGAGGGTTCGGACAAATTACGCCAACTCCCTACGCAGAATGTCCTGTTCGTGTCCAATCACCAGACATATTACCGGGATGTCATGGCCATTTTTCATTCCATTTGCGCTGCCAAATGGGGTTACGGTCGGCGTTTATGGGCGCCTTTTTATTTGCTTTGGACTCCTGCCAGATTGTATTACGTAGCTGCTACCGAAACCATGAAAAAGAGCGGGATACTCCCTTGGCTCTTTAGTTTGGCCGGCGCGGTGACCGTCAAGCGGTCTTGGCGCGAAGCAGGTCACGACGTGCAACGCCAAGTGGATGCTTCCGAAGTTGGAAAGATTTACAAAGCATTGGATTTCGGGTGGGTTTTGACGTTCCCTCAAGGAACCACCAAGCCCTATGCCGAAGGACGCAAAGGGGTGGCTCAGATTATCAAAGATCAGCAGCCCATTGTCGTGCCGGTGGTCATCAACGGCTTTCGTCGTGCTTTCAACAAAAAAGGACTGCTTCTCAAAAAAAGGAACGTTGATTTGACAGTGACTTTCAAAGACCCGTTAAATTTGGATTACAGCGCAGGCAAAGACCAAATCATAGCCCAAATTATGGACGCTATCGAACAGAGCGATCGCTATCGCTTCCCCCATTATACGCCTTCCCTAAAGTAAAAAATTCCTCTTTTTCGTGGTTGTGCAGGGTGATGAGGCCCGCACGGGTCAATTGAAGGAGCATACGATGGGCCCGACCCGTGGATAAATTAAACATTTTGCGACAATCCTGCAGGCTCATTCGTTGATGACTTCGCAAATAAGCTAACACAGCTTGTTCCCGACTTCCAAATTCCAACAACGGCTCGGTGTCCTCCGAATGATAATTTTGTAACATCTTGATGCTCATCGGAGAGGCGAGTAAACACTGATCTCCGCTCCGCAGATAGACCTCCCAATCCCCTTCATCATTTAGGTTACGAATGGGTTTGTCGGATGCTTCCGGGATTTGAACAACCAAAATCTCTTTCATACCCACTTTGACGGTTTCAAAGTGCAGGGTCAACTCGGGTTGGCAAAAATGCTTCGCAGCACCCAGCAACATTTCGGTTTCATCCGCCGGATGAATGTTACGAAGACTACGGTTGTCTCGAACCCCAACCAGAAGCCGCCCTCCCTCGGCATTGGCAAAGGCTGCTAGCGTGCGGGCAATTTTGCGTGATGAGGTGATGGTTTCCTTAAAATCCTGACGGCGGTTTTCGCCCTCCTCGATCCAACGGTACAACTGCACGGCCGAGATCTCGTGTCCCAGAGGACTAGCACTTGTTGGCTTGGTTGTGGTATTCTTCGCCATGGGGCGTTGAGGATGATTTAAAGGAGGCATTCCGGATCCCAAAACAAACGTTCAAAATCCAAGATACGGTCTTCGACAACCGATATTTTTTCGGCGGCTAGCAGGGCCTCCATGGAGGCAACGGGATCAAAATGGTGCTTTCCACTCAATTGGCCGTTCCGGTTGACCACTCGATGGGCAGGGACGGAGGGTTGTAAGCCGTGACAGGCGTTGAGGGCATAGCCAACCGTACGCGCACTGCGCCCACTGCCCAAAAATCGGGCTATCGCCCCGTAGGTGGTGACTCGACCTGGAGGCACTTGCCGGACCACATCGTAAACGCGTTCAAAAAAATCCTGATCCATGGCTTGCTCTTGCAAAGTTCAAGGCAAGGGCTTTATGTTTAACCCATGTCTTGGATTTTAGGGAACACCGATCGATTGATGGACGCCCGTTTTGCAGCTGCGACGGGTGCTGAGCGCTTGTTGCTGCAGGTGCCAGGGGATATGCAGATTTGGAATGAGATCAGCGGATGGGTTGCAGGTCCCGAATTATGGCTCATTGCTAACCTTGCGACGGTTGAACATGGGCCTTCGGGGTTAGGTTCTTACGCGGATTGCACCGGCTGTTTTGTTCGGGATGGGGAAGTATGGGACAAGATCTCGGCAAACCTTGAATGGACCAATTTAACGGGTACTGCTTGGGCCTTGGGCCTGAATCCCGGTGTTTTGCACACGATCCGCCAAAGCGGACAAGAGGGGCGTCATCCTCCGGGCTGGGCTGTTTTGGATTCCCGTGTTCTGGATTCCCGTATTTTGGATCCCGATGATACCGATTCGATCAAAAAAACCTTGGCTGGAAGTCCAACGGCATGGTATCTGGGGATGGCCTTGGATCAATATCCCTACAGGCTGGACGATTCCATTTGGGAAAGGTGGCTGGATCAAGGGGAGGACCTTATGGGTTTACCTTGTTCTGGCCTTTGTTTTGAGGGCCAACCCGGACATGATTCGGACTATGTTACGCTACAGGATTACCTTGATACGGTAGGAGGACGATGGTTTTAAGGCCAGTGAGCACGAACATAATGAATGGGTAGGCCTTGGGCCATGTACCTTGATTCGTAGGTTGTTAGCACCGAAAGCGTTTGTTGTTCCTGGTCGTTGCGTTGGGCAACTGCATCGGGGTGGTGGACATCGCGTAGGCATCGTTCCAAAACCAGCCCTTCCGCTTCCCAGGCTTCGAGGGTATAGTCAAACAAAGGGGTGTTATCTGTTTTGAGATGCACCTTGCCTCCTATTTGTAACACATTGCGGTATCTTTTGAGAAAGGCCGGGCTGGTCAGCCTCTTTTTTTCGCGACTTTCTCTAGGCTGGGGATCCGGAAAGGTGATCCAGAGCTCAGATAGTTCACCCTGGCCAAAGTACATTTCTAAATCCTCCAATCGGGTCCTCAAAAACCCGGCGTTCTGGATTCCATGGGCTTCGATCTGCTTGGCTCCGTGCCACATTCGGGCGCCTTTGATATCGGCCCCTAACCAAAGGCTCTCCCTAAGTTGGAGGGCCATACCAACCGTCCACAGCCCGGTTCCGCAACCCACTTCCAGGAGGAGCGGAGGCTGGGAGATCGGTGTGGGTTGGGGGTCCACTTGGTGAGGATCCAAGAGCCGTTGCCTCCAGGTCCCTGCCGCGTTTTGGGGATGCTCCCATACCCGGGGCATCTGTGCCATTTCGGCAAAATGCAAGAGCTTTCGTCTCGACAACGAAAATCAATTGGAGGGCCTGGGCTGCAACGCCCGTTGATACAGACGAATCGTATTTTCTAAACCCAAATACAGGGCATCGGCGACCAAAGCATGACCGATGGATACCTCGTGGAGAAGGGGTAGTTGCTCATGCAGGAACGATAGGTTATTCAAGTTGAGATCGTGTCCCGCATGAACCATCAGTCCGCGGTCCAAAGCGACTTGGTAGGTTTTGCGGTACGGTGTAATGCACGGTATCGGATCAGCCCCGGAATCAAAAGCCTTTGCAAAATCTTCGGTGTACAACTCAACGGCATCAACGCCCAGGTCAGCCGCTTGTTCGGCCCGAAGAGGATCCGGATCGACGAACAAAGAAACCCGTATGCCCGCGTTACGAAGGGTTTGGATCAGAGGTTTTAACGCAGGCCCATCTTGGTCCAAATCCCAACCGTGATCCGAAGTTCGTTGGGATGGGTGATCAGGAACCAGGGTGGCCTGGGCGGGGTTGACTTCCAGGACCAAAGCCATAAAGGAAGGTTCCAACGGGTTGCCTTCGATATTCAGTTCGGTACGGATGGAACGACGAAGACCACGTACATCATTGGGCCTGATATGCCGGGCATCGGGCCTGGGGTGAACGGTAATTCCATTGGCACCAAACCGCTCACAGTCCAAGGCGAACTGTACGGGGTCTGGTACGCCATGATCCCTGCTGTTACGTAGCAGGGCAATTTTGTTCACATTGACGCTAAGCCGGGTCAAAGCGAAAAGCTCTCACCGCAGGCGCAGGATCGGGCGGCGTTGGGATTATTAAAATGAAAACCTTTGCCGTTAAGCCCGTCACTAAAGTCCAATTCGGTACCCACCAGGTAAACCAAACTTTTTTTGTCGCAAAGCAGGCGCACCCCGTGGTCTTCGAAGCGCTGGTCTTCGGGTCGTGCTTCGGCTTCAAAATCCATACGATAACTTAGACCGGAGCATCCACCGCTAAGGACCGAAATCCGAAGGTAGGATTTACCGGCTTGTTCGGGGTCCTGGAGCAGGCTTCGAACTTTGTCGGCGGCTTTGGGAGAAACTTGTATCATAGTTTAGGCAAAATTAGCCTCTTCCAGCGATTTCCTGACGGGGTGCCGTTGTTATTTTGGGGACAAGAAACATCATGACTCCTTCCTTGGACCCTAAGCCTAAATCCGAATCCTCGGGGGACTCCCCTCATTTTCCTGCCGATCTAACCCGAATCGAGCACTTGGGGATTGCTGTACGTTCCTTGGCCGAGTCCGAACCGCTGTATACCCGTCTTTTGGGAACTCCGCCCTACAAAAGCGAGTTCATCGAGCGCGAAGGGGTTCAGACCCTCTTTTACCAGGTGGGCCCCAACAAAATTGAATTGCTCGAAAGTCACCGTCCGGATTCCCCTATCGCCCGATTTTTGGAGTCCAAAGGCGAAGGCCTACATCATGTGGCCTATGCGGTCGAGGATATCCTGGCCACCATGCAGCGACTCCGTGATTTGGGTTTTAGGCTATTATCCGAGGAACCCCTCCCCGGGGCTGATCGGCAATGGGTCTGCTTTGTGCATCCTCGTAGTGCTGGGGGGGTCCTGGTGGAGCTGTGTCAACCCATGCCGGCTCTACCCTAGGCAGGCAGAATTCCGAGTTGCTTTCCGACCTTACCAAAAGCATGAAGCATGTGCTCCAGCTGGGAACGGGTATGGGCAGCCGATAGTTGAACCCTAATTCGGGCTTGCCCCTGGGCCACCACCGGATAAAAGAAACCGATCACATAGACACCTTCGTCGAGCAAGGCATCGGCCATGCGTTGGCTCAGTGCAGCATCGTACAACATAATTGGAACGATGGCTGAGCCCCCATCTTTGTAATCAAAGCCAAGGGATCGGATGCCTTCTTTGAAGAAGCGCACGTTTTCGGCTAACTTTTGGGGCAGTTCGTTGCTTTGTTCCAACATCCGAAAAACTTCCAGCGAGGCTCCTACGATAGCAGGGGCCAACGAATTGCTGAACAGGTAAGGACGGGATCGCTGACGCAACATGGCAATAATTTCGGCACGTCCGGTGGTATATCCGCCCATGGCTCCTCCAAGGGCTTTGCCCAGGGTACCGGTCACCAGGTCTATTTGCCCGTGCACACCACACAACTCGGGAGTGCCACGGCCATTGGCGCCCAGAAATCCTGCGGCATGGCATTCATCCACCATGGTCAATGCGCCGTAGTTTCGGGCCAAGGCCACAATTTGATCCAGTTGGGCAACATACCCGTCCATGCTGAATACGCCATCCGTAACAATGAGTACGGTTTCGTGGCCGGCTTCTTGGCATTCCTTAAGGCAACGTTCCAAATCCGCCATGTCGTTGTTGGCGTAACGGTATCGGGCTGCTTTGCAAAGTCGTACTCCATCGATGATGGAAGCATGGTTTAGCGAATCGCTGATGATGGCGTCTTTTTCGCCCAGAAGGGGCTCAAATACACCACCGTTGGCATCAAATGCAGCCGCATAAAGGATGCTGTCCTCGGTACCGTAAAAATTCGCAATGGCAGCCTCCAACTCTTTGTGAATACGCTGGGTTCCGCAGATAAAGCGAACAGAACTCATCCCAAAACCGTACTCATCCAAGGCACGGTGGGCAGCAGCCACCACGGCAGGATGACTGGACAAACCCAAGTAGTTGTTTGCACAGCCGTTGATGACGACCCGGCCATCATCCAAGGTGATTTCAGCGTCTTGGGGGGAAACCAAAATGCGTTCCTTTTTGTAGAGGCCTTGATCGCGTAGATCTTGGAGTTCTTTTTGGAGTTTGGGCCCTAAGCCCAGGTGGTACGGTTGCATCATCTTTTATTGTAACAATTTCCAAATTTCATCCTTGAGCTCGGGTATGCCCTCGCCAGTCACCGAGGAGATAAACATCGCGGGGACACCTTCCGGCAATTCACGCGATAGGCCTTGCCGCAATTCAGCGTCTGCCAAATCAGCCTTGCTGATCGCAAGAAACCTCCTTTTGCTTAGTAATTCGGGGTTGTATGCTTCCAATTCATGAACCAGAATGCGGTATTGTTCGCGGATAGAGTCGGCATCGGCGGCGATGACAAACAACAAAATAGAATTACGCTCGATATGCCTCAAAAAACGATGCCCCAAACCTCGACCGGCATGGGCTCCTTCGATGAGTCCTGGAATATCGGCCATCACAAAGGAACGAAAGTCACGGTAGGGGACGATTCCCAAATTGGGCACCAGGGTCGTAAAGGGATAGTCTGCAATTTCGGGTTTGGCGGCCGAAACGGACGCTAGGAGGGTGCTTTTGCCGGCGTTTGGAAACCCTACCAGACCGACGTCGGCCAACAGTTTGAGTTCCAGGATACGCCAAGCTTCCTGGCCGGGTTCACCGGGTTGGGCAAAGCGAGGGGTTTGTCTAGTGGCGCTTTTGAAATGATGGTTACCCTGGCCACCGCGGCCGCCATGGAGGAGGATCGCCTCTTCGCCGTCGTTGGTAATCTCCAGGATTTTTTGTCCGGTTTCTGCATCGCGGGCTACGGTTCCCAGCGGGACTTCGAGGATGACATCGTTACCCTGCGCCCCTGTTTTGAGACCGGAGGATCCGCTCACCCCGGCATCTGCCATGACGTGTTTGCGGTATTTCAGGTGCAGAAGGGTCCATAATTGGGCATTGCCGCGCAGAACAATATGACCGCCGCGGCCCCCGTCTCCTCCATCCGGACCGCCTTTGGCGGTGTGTTTGTCCCGATGGAAGTGGACAGAGCCTGCCCCACCGTTGCCAGAGCGGCAACAGATTTTGACATAATCAATGAAATTACTTTCGGCCATGGACGATTAAGGCGACTTTAGCGCCCTACGGCCTCCCGAATCCGAGTATAGATTTCTTGGATGGTTCCTGTTCCGTCCACTTCCTTCCATTTGTTTTGATGCGCATAGTATTGAGCAACCGGGGCGGTTTTGGCAAGGTATTCCTCGATGCGTTGAGCAATGATTGCCTCGTTTTGGTCGTCTGCACGACCAGAATCTTGGCCTCTCAAGAGGAGTCGTTGAACCAATTCGGGCTGTGGAACGACCATCGAAACCATGCATTGGATGCTTTGACCCAACCCCTCCAACAAAAGGTCCAAGGCCTCGGCCTGGGCCAAGGTTCTGGGGAACCCATCAAAAATAAAGCCCTTGGAATCGGGGTTCTCTTCCAAGCGATGACGAATCATGCCGATAACGACCGTGTCCGGAACCAGTAATCCGGCGTTCATGAGCCCTTGGGCCTCGAGACCCAGAGGGGTACCCGCGGCAATTTGGGCTCGCAATAAATCCCCGGTTGAGAGGTGAACAAGGCCCAAATCCCGAATCAAATTTTGGGATTGGGTCCCCTTGCCGGCACCGGGGGGGCCAAAGAGAACAATGTTGAGCTTCATGGGCCAAAAGTACGAAACAAGGGAGGGGGGCAGGGCCTGTTTCCTCCCCTCTGCCCCCTAATTTTGCGGCCTATGAATCCAACCTTTCATACCGCCCCCGAAGACGCCTTTGTGCGTCGCCATATCGGCATTCATCAGCAGGCCTTGCAGCGTATGCTCCAAACCGTTGGCGCTACGGATTTGGAGGCCTTGGTGGCCGAAACCGTCCCGGCCGGAATTCGTAGCGAAAGGCCGATGAATCTGCCTACTCCCTTGACCGAGCAGGAACTACTTACCGAATTGGCCCGCATCGGGGACAAAAACAAGGTTTTTCGTAGTTACATCGGTTCGGGATACTACGGCACCTTGACACCGGGGGTCATTCAGCGCAATATTTTGGAAAACCCGGGCTGGTATACCCAATACACGCCTTACCAAGCAGAAATTGCTCAAGGACGATTGGAGGCGCTGTTGAATTTTCAGACCATGGTTTGCGATCTTACCGGGATGGAAATCGCCAACGCGTCCTTGTTGGATGAATCCACCGCAGCCGCGGAAGCGATGCTGATGCTTTTTGCGAACCGCAAAAACACCGAACACCGCAAAATTTTTGTTTCACACAAGTGCTTTCCTCAAACCAAGGCGGTCTTGGCAACAAGAGCAGAACCAATTGGAATAGAGGTTGTTATAGGTAGGATAGACGATTTGAATTTCAACGACGGGTATTTTGCTTGCCTGTTTCAATACCCGGACGGTTATGGACGGGTTAGGGATTATGCCCCATTTTGTCAACGGGCCCAAGAGGCCGGTGTTGCCACCGCGGTTGTGGCGGATATCATGGCTTTGGTGCTTCTGCCATCGCCTGGATCTTGGGGAGCGGATGTGGTGGTGGGTTCGGCTCAACGTTTTGGGGTGCCGATGGGGTATGGTGGACCGCATGCGGCGTTTTTTGCCACCAAGGATGCCTACAAACGGCATTTGCCCGGCCGGTTGATTGGCGTTAGTGTCGATGCCGAAGGCAAAACCGCCTACCGAATGGCGCTTCAAACCCGTGAGCAACACATCCGCCGCGAAAAAGCAACGTCTAATATTTGTACTGCCCAGGTTCTTTTGGCCATTATGGCCTCCATGTATGCTGTTTACCACGGCCCGGCAGGACTCAAGGCTATCGCCATGCGCATTCACCGACGGGCAAGGGTTTTGGATGCGGCCTTAAAGGCTTTGGGCTTTGATCAAATCAACGACCTGTATTTTGATACCCTGGTATGCACCTTGGATAAGGAGTCGATCGAAAAAATTCGAGTTATTGCCGAATCCAAGGCCATGAATTTTAACTTTTTGGTAGAGGGACAGGTTGGAGTTTCGGTGGACGAGACGACCTCCCTACACGATTTATCCCAAATAGTTTCGGTTTTTGGAGCTATCACCAACGGACTGCAGGTGGACGTGACGGAGCTCGACGCTCAAGTGGGATCCGATTTTTTGCCATTGCGCGCCGATGATATATTGACCCATCCTGTTTTTGGTCGATATCACAGCGAGCACGAAATCTTGCGTTATATCAAAAGATTAGAAAGCAAAGATTTGTCCCTTTGTCATTCCATGATACCCTTGGGATCTTGTACCATGAAGCTAAATTCATCTACCGAGATGATGCCTATAACATGGTCTTCTTTTGCGCATATTCATCCCTTAGCCCCGATCAATCAAGCCCTTGGTTATCAGCAAATATTTACTGAACTTCGACAGTATCTGCGGGAGGTCACTGGTTTCGCTGATGTGAGTTTACAGCCTAATTCCGGGGCTCAAGGCGAATACACGGGGCTAATGGTTATCCGCGCCTACCACCGATCGCGCGGTGATTACCATCGTAACATTGCGTTAATTCCCTCTTCGGCACATGGAACCAATCCCGCATCGGCGGTAATGGCCGGAATGCAGGTGGTCGTTGTTGCCTGCGATGCGCAGGGTAACGTCGATGTGGAGGACCTACGTCAAAAAGCCCATGCCCATCGTGCGGCTTTATCCTGCCTTATGGTAACCTACCCGAGCACCCACGGGGTGTTTGAGGATAGGATACGGGAAATTTGTTCGATTATTCACGAACACGGTGGGCAGGTTTACATGGATGGCGCCAACATGAATGCGCAGGTTGGTCTGACATCACCCGCCTTGATTGGTGCGGATGTTTGCCACCTCAATCTACACAAAACCTTTTGTATCCCACACGGTGGTGGTGGTCCTGGGATGGGGCCTATTGGGGTTGCTGAGCAATTGGTCCCGTTTTTGCCTGGTCATCCGGTGATTGAATGCGCTGGACCTGAAGGCATTGGTCCGGTTTCGGCCGCCCCTTGGGGAAGCGCTAGTATTTTGTTAATATCCTACGCCTACATTCGTATGATGGGGGCCCAGGGTTTGACGGAGGCCACTCGTTACGCTATTTTGAATGCCAATTACATCAAAAACCGCTTGGAGGGAGCCTACGGGGTGCTTTATACCAACGCCAACAACCGATGTGCCCACGAAATGATTTTGGATTTGCGACCTTTCAAAACCAGCGCTGGGGTGGAGGTGGAAGATGTCGCCAAGAGGCTGATGGATTACGGTTACCACGCTCCAACCGTGTCATTTCCGGTGGCGGGAACCATGATGGTGGAACCCACCGAGTCCGAAAGTTTGGAAGAATTGGATCGGTTTTGCGAAGCCATGTTGTCTATCCGCAAGGAAATTGCGGCGATCGAAAACGGTGCAGCAGACCGACAAAACAACCTACTCAAGAATGCACCCCATACCGCCCGAGTTTTGGTTGCACAGGATTGGAAGCGCCCTTACAGTCGTCAGGAGGCCGTTTTTCCTGCCCCTTGGTCTGAGCAAAACAAGTTTTGGCCATCGGTAGCCCGGGTGGATAACACCTACGGTGATCGCAATTTGGTTTGTGCTTGCCCTCCTCTGGAGACCTACGCGGTTTGAGGTTAATCGAGGCAGACCCCCTTCCGTTAAAGGCATTTTAACGGCAAAAATGCCCTTGGATGGGCCCTTAATGCGTAACTTTGTTAAATCCATGGGCATGGTCTCATGGCTTTAAAAATCTAATTATGCATCAAAACCGAACTTTTTTGCCAACGGCTTTAGTCCTTTTGATAGGCTTGTTTACCTCCGAAGGGGTTTTGGCCCAAAACCAGCGCTCTGTTCAGCCTCGATCGTACCCCGGCAAGCAAGCCAACGAAGAACTAAACCGGCCTTCCAATACCACGACATCCGGCTGGGGTACCGAAAGTACAACGGCCTTGTGGACCTTTAATTTCAGCAGTTCAATTGGATTAAGTACGGGAGATGATGCCAACGGTGGGGCTCGTTGGAAGGTGGTTTCTGCTTTGGAGCCCAACTTGACATCCCAAAACTTTGGTCCAACATTCAATTCCACCTCCGGGGGGGCTTTTGCTCTCATCAATTCCGATTCCTTTCCGGCAGATACCCAGGATGATTACCTCATTCTCAAAGTAGGTGCCAGCCTGGTGGGCCAAAGCGGGGTTCAGTTAAGTTTCCGGCACTATTTCCGACGTTTTGCCGAAGATCATGTTGTTGAAGTCAGTAACGACTCGTTGTCTTGGGTTTCGTTTTACAGCTCCTCTACGCTGATACCACGAAATACCACCATCAACAATTCCACCTTGACCCGTTTGAATATTTCTTCGGTTGCGGCCAATCAACCCCAAATTTGGATACGATTCCGGTATGTGGGGGCTTGGGATTGGTTTTGGGCTTTGGATGACGTGGAAATTGCCAATCTTCCTCCCAACGATTTGGTTCTAGAGGATTGGGATATTAGCCCCAAAGTTGGACTTTGTTTCAATGCCCAAATGGCGCGCGCTCAATTGCAGGATTCCCTCATTTTTTCGGGTGCCGTCCACAATTTTGGGGTGAACACGCAGCCCAATGTCCGGGTGAATGCCAGGGCTTTCCAAGGGGCCTCCGCTTTGTACAATACCAATTCACCAGCGGTCGTTGGGATGTCATCCAATAACCGCGATACCCTGGAGGCTAGACCTTATTTGGCGATGGCTAATCGCCCGGTAGGAACCTATACCCTGCGTATCGAAACTTTATCCGATTCAACCGATGGGTCACCCTCCAACAATGTGGATACCACCATGTTGTTGGTTACCGAAGATCGAATTTCTCCATTTTATCCGGCTTCAACCAGCCTGGGTTCGTTGGGTACGTCCAGCTTTACGGGCGAAGAAGACGGGGTCATCGTAACATCCCTTATTAATTTGAGTGCTCAGGATACCGTAACCGGAATCCGGGTCTATTTGCGGTCGAACACCGTTCCTGGGGGCCTCATTGCCGTGAGCATGCGTGATACCGACGGCATTGAAGGATCTCCAGCCATTGAGTTTCCTGTTTTGGTTGAATCGGATTTGACATCGGTTACAGCGGCTGATGTAACGCGTGGTTATATGGACATCCCCATTCCCGCGATTTTGGCCGGAGTACCGCAGGATAGAATCCTACCTGCAGGACCTTATTACGCCGCGGCTCAGTTGTTTTCCAATTCGGCTGCCAACCATATTCGAATTCTTGATGATTATAGTAACGAGGCCTTTATGCCCTGGTATGCTTCTATGGTGTATTTGCCAACCGATGGAAGTTGGTATTCCAATGGAATTGCGATGGGCGTTGCGGCATTGTTTTCTTCAACGACTTCGGTCCAGGAAATGGGATCCAACAAGAATTCGGCTATGGCGTATCCCAATCCCTTTCAGAATGAGTTTCATTGGAAATTGCGACTGGAGTACCCCGCCCAGGTTCAATCGTTTTGCTACGATATGCAAGGACGTTGTGTTGCGCAAGGCCCCATCATCGCAGCAGATTCCGGCAACTTGGATTATATAACCTCAACTGAACAAATTCCGAACGGTCTGTATCGGGTAGAAATACGAGCTGGGCAACAACGCCTAGGCTCACGTCTCCTCGTCAAAAGTTCTCGTTAACCTAGTCAAGCTCTTTTGAAGTCTTTTTCTTTCAACTCGTAATCCCTTAATCCATGAAAAATCTTCGCTCAATGTTTTTTTGGTCCATGATGTTGGTGGCTCCCGCTACCTCATGGGCACAGTCCAGACTTAGCCCCCATCCCTTGCCTTCGCTGCGCCAATCGGCTGCAATGGAAGTAGGAGGAACCGTCTCCGCCATCAGCGGTACCGCAGGTTCTTCGGGAGCAACCTTTCAGACCGAGGCCATTAATATTTGGACGGAGAATTTTGGGTCCAATCCCAACAGCCGCGGTTGGATGAATTATGGGTTTCGTGGAATCAATACCGGCAATACTCCCGATACCAACGGGGTTTGGGAATACCGTGGAACATCCACCCTTCCTGCAAGTGGAACGGGATCACGTGGTGCCTATGCTGCCGGTACTACTGCGATTCAATCCCCAACCCGTGTTAATGGATTCATGATTTTTGATTCGGATTGGTTGGACAACAACGGTTCGCCAACCGGTACGGGAGTTCTTGGGTCCCCACATCGGGGTATGTTGGTTAGCCCTGCGATTGATCTAAGTTCACACGATTTCGTTAACTTATCTTTCTATCAGTATTATCGTCGCTTTGGCGGCCCAGGGGGATCGCAGAGCGCAACGGCAACGTACTTGCTTTTTTCGGTCAATAACGGCACAACCTGGTCCGATACCTTGGCCTTGAACAGCAGCATTGCGGTTAACTCATCCACCTCCAGCAGCACGATGACCAGGATTAATGTTTCTCCGTATATCGGCGGTCAGGACAGTGTCAAAATCGCTTTTTTGTTTAACGGAGACTATTATTTCTGGATGGTCGATGATATCGCCATCGAGCAGGCACCTCGTGTAGATATGGCCATTACCAACACCGCATTTTTGCCGGATACCGCTGCAGGTCGAAGCATCGAATACGGTATGGTACCCAGAGCCAACAAGACCCCCTTGATTTTTCAGGCCCGTGTTGCCAATATTGGATCCACGGTTCGTAACAATGTTCGACTTTTGGTTTCGGTGATTGATACAACCGTTCCTGGAACTCCACTGTTCACCGGAACATCAGCTATTTTGCCCTCCTTGGATCCGTTTACCGATACGTTGATGAGTATATCGACGTCTTATACCCCGAACCTCCTCAAATTCACTCGGGTTAATTATAGTTTGACTTTTGATTCCACCACCATGGACTCCACGGCCAACAACACGGCATCACGCCAATTCGAATTGACGGATACCATGTTGGCCTTGAATGTGAGTTTTCCGGCGACCCAATTGACCTTCGGTACGAGGAACTTTGTAGGTAATCCCCCGGTTTACGACATCAAAATCGCTAACATTTCTCAGTTGGTTAGCACCGATACGGTGACTTCCGCAACCGCCAGGTTGGTGAATACGGGTACTTCAACATCCCAAGCGGGTGGTCTTTTGTATTTCACGTTGGAAACGGGGGATGCGACTACCGGCTTGCCCGGCGGATCGAATTCGATTGTCCTAGAAACGGATTTGTATACGTTAACTGCGTCAGATATATCCAGAGGACGAGTAACTGTGCCATTTCCTGCAACCGTGGGAGGTAGTCCCCAAGAGCGTATCGTCGCACCGGGAGAGTACTGGTTGGTTGCTCATTTGTTCTCCAACAATGGTTCCAATCATATCAGCTTAATCGATGACCAAACGGTGACGATGCCTTGGTTTGCCACTGTTTTGTTCAGGAGCACCGATTGGTTTAACAACGGGAATGCCGCCCGCATGTCCCTCAATTTTGGTCGTGTTGCTACCGGGACTCAAGTGGTTCCGCAGGAAATGTTGGCCGCTGTGGCTTACCCCAACCCAGGCTCGGATCTTTTGAACATCAAGGTCAATGCGGCTCGTGATTTGGGCAAGACCCGATTGGTTATGACCGATTTAACGGGCCGTGTTGTTTTGGAAGAACGTTTGAACTGGATTGGCCAGGGTGGTCGTCATCTTTTGGATATCGCCAACCTACCGAACGGCACCTATTCGTTGGAGATCCAAACCGAAGCCGGTTTGGCCCGCCAACGCATTATGATTCAACACTAATTCCACCAGTGAACCAAAGAAACCGCCTCCATGCCGGGGGCGGTTTTTTTGTACATTCATGTTTCCAAAACTTGAACCCAGATTGTTTTGAAAATTTATAAAAACCATAATTTACAGGCGTACAATACCTTTGGCTTGGAGGTCCATGCGGGCTACCTTCTGGAGGTTGGCCACGAGGACGACTTGCCCAGGGCTATCGAAACAGCCGACGAATTAACCCAAGGGCGTTTTATGTTTTTGGGAGGCGGTAGCAATGTTTTGTTTTGCGGAGATTATCCTGGGGCGGTGATTCGCTTAGCTTTTGGAGGAATTACCCATCAAGAATCGGGCAAGGATGATGTTTTGGTGGAAGCGGGGGCGGGAGTTTCCTGGCATGACTTGGTAACCTACAGCACCCAACGCGGTTGGTGGGGTTTG
>JBJTSS010000384.1:0-2639 GCA_046079785.1 Bacteroidota bacterium | reverse complement strand
CTGTTTGCCGGACGTAGGGAATGGCCTGACCCGGTAACCGACGCCAGAACGCCCGGTTACCCGTTTAGTAGTCGATTTTATCGCCAGGCGCTGGGCGGGATAGGGACGGATAGCCTGCGTTTCAAATACCCTGACTTAAATTTTCAGCCATAGTTGCCTTGTTTTACCGGGTTTTTGGGACAATTTGAAAGTGATTTCTGCCAAAATGTCTTGATTTTGGGTTTCGAGGCCACCTCCAGGCTTTTGGCATTGTTCTTGAAGTAGAACGGGAAAACTTAACCGAATTTTATGAAAAAGATCATCGGCATTGACCTCGGAACCACCAACTCCTGTGTGTCCGTTATGGAAGGCAACGAATACGTTGTTATTCCCAACAGCGAAGGTCGCCGCACCACCCCGTCCATCGTCGCTTTTTTGTCCAACGGTGAAATCAAAGTTGGGGACCCTGCCAAGAGGCAAGCCATCACCAACCCCGAAAAGACGATTGCCTCCATCAAGCGATTCATGGGACGCAAGCACTCGGAGGTTGACCAGGAACTCAAATACGTCGCCTATTCGGTGACCAAAGGCGATAACGACACACCCCGTGTCAAAATTGACGACAAGCTCTATACCCCCCAAGAAATTTCGGCCATGACCCTTCAGAAAATGAAGAAAACCGCCGAAGATTATTTGGGCTACGAAGTCGACGAGGCGGTGATCACCGTGCCGGCCTACTTTAATGACGCCCAGCGCCAAGCCACCAAAGAAGCAGGTGAAATTGCTGGTCTCAAAGTCGCTCGTATTGTCAACGAGCCAACGGCTGCGGCTTTGGCCTATGGGCTGGACAAAAAAACCTCCGACCTCAAAGTCGCCGTTTTTGATTTGGGTGGGGGAACTTTTGATGTTTCCATCCTGGAACTAGGCGATGGGGTTTTTGAAGTCAAATCCACCAACGGGGATACCCACCTTGGCGGTGATGATTTTGACCAAGTCATTATCCAGTGGCTGGCCTCTGAATTCAAATCCGACGAAGGCATGGATCTGACCAAAGACCCTATGGCCCTTCAACGCCTCAAAGAAGCTGCCGAAAAAGCCAAAATTGAACTTTCCTCCTCGTCGGATACCGAAATTAATTTGCCGTACATCACGGTCGTGGACAATGTTCCCAAACACCTGGTCCGCAAACTCACCCGTGCCAAATTCGAGCAATTGGCCGATACCCTGGTCCAACGCACGTTGGAGCCCTGCAAACAAGCCTTGAAAGATTCGGGCTATTCCACTTCGGATATTGATGAAGTAATTCTGGTTGGAGGCTCAACCCGTATCCCCAAAATCCAAGAAGTCGTCGAAGCCTTTTTTGGAAAAAAACCCTCCAAAGGCGTGAACCCCGATGAAGTCGTTGCCGTAGGCGCCGCAATCCAAGGCGGTGTATTGACGGGTGATGTGGAGGGCGTGCTTTTGTTGGATGTAACCCCGCTTTCGTTGGGCATTGAAACCATGGGCAATGTGATGACCCGGTTAATTGAATCCAACACCACGATTCCAACCAAAAAGAGCCAGGTTTTTTCGACCGCTGCCGATTCCCAACCCTCGGTTGAAATCCATGTGCTCCAAGGGGAGCGCCCCATGGCTGCCGATAACAAAACCATCGGCCGTTTTCACTTGGATGGCATCCCACCTGCGCCACGCGGTGTTCCTCAAATTGAAGTCACCTTTGATATCGATGCCAACGGGATTCTCAATGTATCGGCCAAGGATAAAGCCACCGGTAAGGAACAAAAAATCCGCATCGAGGCCTCATCAGGCTTGAGCAAAGAAGAAATTGAACGCATGAAGCAAGAGGCTGCTGCCAATGCCAGCTCGGATGAGCAACGCAAACAAGAAGCCGAAACCATCAACGCTGCCGATTCTTTGATTTTTTCGACGCAGAAGCAACTCAAGGAATACGGCGACAAAATTCCTGCCGAAAAACGTAGCGCCATCGAATCGGCTTTGCAGACCTTGCAAACAGCCCATGCCTCCAAGGACCTCGCGGCCATAACAACAGCCACCGCGGAACTTAACCAACAATGGGAAGCCGCCTCGGCCGATATGTACCAAGCGAGCCAACAAGCCCCCGATTCGGGTCATGCGGAAGGATCCGCGGGCTCTGCCGGCGGTACCGGTGCGACCGAGGACGTCACCGATGTAGACTACGAAGAAGTTAAATAATCAACGTGCGGAACGTCATCCTCCAGCCAACCTTGTGGTTCATCGCCTTGGTGATGCTGGCAGGATGCCGCTCCGATTGGATGGGGGACCTTCGACCAAACATCCCCCCCGAAACGTATGCGGTGGTCGATCAAATTCAACGAAATGGCCCGGATCGTTTACCCACAACCGTTCAATTGCATTGGTGGGGATTGGATCCAGACGGCGTGATTTCAACCTTCGAAATCCGTATAGGGACCGGTCCCTTAGACAATTTTCCTTGGTCCAGAACCCTGGCCAACGATACCTTGGTGAGGCTCAACCTGCCTCCAGGCCCTGATTCCGCTGACTTTGTCTTGGAAATTCGTGCCACCGATAACCAGGGGCTAACCGATAGCACCCCAGCTCGGCTAATCTTGCCCCTGCGCAATACGGCGCCAAGTGTGGCTTTTGTTTATAACCCCGAT
>JBJTSS010000383.1:0-2527 GCA_046079785.1 Bacteroidota bacterium | reverse complement strand
CAAAGGCTCCTTCAGGTCACCCGCGCTTGCCTTGATCTCGGCATCGCTCAGGCCGTTGCCGGGAAACGAATTGGGGATATCGGTCACGCCATTCAGGAGCATGCCGAAGCTTCGGGCTACGGGGTGGTCCGCGAATTGGTGGGCCATGGCCTAGGTCGGCAATTGCACGAAAAGCCCGAGGTCCCTAATTATGGCAAAAAGGGCCAAGGTGTTCGACTCAACGACGGGATGGTCCTGGCCATCGAACCCATGATCAACGCCGGAGGCAAAGCCATCCGCCACGAAAGTGATGGGTGGACCGTACGAACCCGCGATGGCTCGTTGTCCGCCCACTACGAACACGATGTCGCCTTGGTTGGGGGTCGTTGCCGAGTTCTTACCACCTTTGAATATGTGGATTCGGCTTTGTTAAATTCGCGGCGCAGTGATTCCATCGCTGCTGCAAACCCAACACCCTAACACCTACGATTTGAATCCACGCCATGGGAAGAGCCTTTGAATACCGCAAAGCCCGCAAGTTTGCCCGCTGGGACAAAATGTCCAAAACCTTCACGCGTATTGGTCGGGAAATTGCCATGTCGGTCAAGGCCGGCGGACCTGAGCCCGAAAGCAATACCCGTTTGAGGGCAGCCATTCAAAACGCCAAAGCCGCCAACATGCCCAAAGACCGGGTGGAGGCCGCCATCAAAAAAGCCGCCAACAAGGACGAAAAAGCGTACGAAGAAGTGGTCTACGAGGGCTATGCCCCCCATGGTATCGCCGTTTTGGTCGAAACCGCCACCGATAATCCAACCCGTACCGTAGCGAATGTGCGCCATCTCTTCAGCAAATACGGGGGATCCATGGGGACTTCGGGTTCGGTTGGCTTTTTGTTTGAACGCAAAGCCCTGTTTCGCTTGGATCCTGGTGACCGGGCCGCGGAGGATCTGGAATTGGAATTGATTGATGCCGGCGCCGAAGATATCAGCATCGAAGAAGGGGAATGGAACCTAACGGCTGCTTTCGCTGATTATGGGCAGGTTCAGAAGTCTTTGGAAGCCATGGGTATACAAATTCTATCTTCTGAATTATCGTATATTCCGACCACCACCAAAACCCTGGACGAGGCCCAAGCCGAGGAATGCTTGAAGCTCATCGATATGCTGGAGGAAGACGACGATGTTCAAAATGTTTACTGCACCCTGGCCTAAAAACGTTCAAAGGTCCATTTTTTTTGAGTTTTGGGGAGGCAGGCGGGGGATTTGTCCCTAATTTGGACTCATTAAATAAACACCTTATGGACAAATACAACGAATTACTTGAGATGGTAACCTCCATGGAGAAGGATTTCCAAAAGTTCTACGATGGAGCCAACAAAGCAGCCGGTACCCGGATTCGCAAAGGTTTGCAGGACCTCAAGGCCCATTGCCAAACCCTCCGTCTCGAAGTTCAGGACATGAAAAACAACGGGTAATCCCCTTTTTCAATCCAAAACATCTAGGCAGTCCCCACGGACTGCCTTTTTTTTGCTCAAAATTATCCTAAGGCAGGGCGAGGGTGATCCGCACGATTCGGCCTTGCAAAAGCCAACATGGGCCCTGAATCCGGGGTTCAGCCCCACCCAAGACCGGTTCCAGGGTTTGGGCATCCCTTCGGAACAAGGTGGTTTGGTGCCCCAATTCCAGGCCAACCAAGCCGGCGATCCCGCTTATTTTCCACGTCAATTCGCCGTAAACCATGCGTCCCGGTTCCCCCAAAACATAGGCACAGAGGGTCTCGGTGGCCCTCATTTTGGCCAAGGGCTTCCAATGCGTCACCGTGAGCCGAGCCGTTTGGTATTCTTGCATCAAAGCCCACCAGGATTTTTGGGCTGTTAACAAATGCGGGTTCAGGCCCCGAGGGGCCAAAGACCTGTCCTTGCCATAGGCGTAGGCTTGGGATGGCCAAGCATAAAAATCTGCAAAGGTCCTGGGGCTTTGAGGGAAAAAACCAGCTTCGGCACGGCCGTGCCAACGGCGATCGGCGCCCAAATCCGCATTCAGTTCGGCGAAGACATGAACCCGGGTCCATGGATCCATTTGTTGACCGTGTTGAAGCCACGCCGCTCGCACGTCCAAACCTATAAAGGCTTCGGCACTCCGTCGGTAACGAACCCATCCGTTGACCTTGCGCCTTTCGGTAAGCGGTTCCCAACGCCAAGCGGCATGAAGCATCAGACGACGATGGTCCCTAAACAAATCGTGGAGAGAGCCCTGGGGATATACCCGGTAAACCTGCTCAGGCAAGCCAAGACCGCCCAAGGCCGTCGACCATAGCGGAGCCTGCATTAAATCCTGGTTTTGCAAAACGTAGGAGCGAGTCTCTGCCGATGCGCCGAACCACATTCGCCATTTCTTGGACCATCGAAGTTCCCCATCGGCCCCCAATCGCTTGGTCAAAACCCCCTCCCAGCCGGAGTACCACCAAGGTACACCCTGGGGCTGTGCCGCCGAACCTATCGCCAGGGTATGCACCCATCGAGGCAGGTCCAATCCACTCAAGGGCTCCA
>JBJTSS010000382.1:0-1886 GCA_046079785.1 Bacteroidota bacterium | reverse complement strand
GGGACGGCCAAGGGGTAGCGTTGAACAGGGGTAACGAGGGGGCCTTCGATCAATAGCGGGAGCAAACCCTGGTCCGGCAAGGCGAACCAATGATCGCGGTAGCGCACAATGACAAATTCGGGCCAGGGGCTCGCTTGGTCGGTAAATCGATAGCCGGCATCCAACAAATGCACGGAGCCCGGTGGAAAAAAAGCGAAGGCGGTTTTGAGCACATAGACAGCCTCAACCAAATCATATTTGCTAATATTGTGTGAAATATCTTCGATTCGTCCATGTGGAAATCTGCTCAACAATCGCCCCCTCAACATGGCAACGTAGGGATCGCGCAGTCCGTAATCGGTTGTCAGGGTGATAAGGGCCATAGGGAACGCGAAGGAAGCGAATAGCGCCCTCAAATTTATCCCATAGTCCCTAAAGCCACACCCTTTGTTCAAATCGCACGATCCTTTGGTTTTTGATATCGCTGGTATAGACCCTTTGGGCTTTTACGGCCCCGGCAATGCCAGGCAAGATCGAATGCAGGCCGCTTTCCCGGAACTCAAGATGACCCACCGCGGGAGTCGCTTAATCCTGGAGGGAAACGAACCGACGTTGCAGCGTTTTCAAGCCTTGTGGGAGCACTTGCTACGGCTTTGCAGTATGGGGAACGGTTTCTTGAGCGATGACGCATTTAACGAGGCCATGTCCGGTTTGGAGGTTTCGGATCGTCTCCATGGAAATTTTACCGACCCAACCCCCAAAACGGTTTTGGTTCATGGCCCCAACGGCCTTATGGTCAAAGCCAGAACCCCCAATCAGCAACGCATGGTTGAGGCGATGGACCGTTGTGATTTGTTGTTTGCTCTGGGGCCGGCTGGTTCAGGCAAAACCTATACAGCGGTCGCCCTGGCGGTACGTTCCCTCAAAAACAAAGAAGTTCGAAAAATCATCCTTACCCGACCTGCGGTAGAAGCCGGGGAAAGTCTCGGGTTTTTGCCTGGTGATCTCAAAGAAAAAGTAGATCCCTATTTGCGGCCTCTCTACGATGCCCTCGAAGATATGTTACCACCCCAACGACTGGCCAAATATTTGGAAGAAGGGGTGATCGAAGTGGCGCCTTTGGCTTTTATGCGCGGGCGCACCTTGGACAAGGCCTTTGTCATTTTGGATGAGGCGCAGAACTGCACCCCTACCCAGCTCAAGATGTTTTTGACCCGTATGGGGCCTTCGGCACGGTTTATTGTTACGGGTGACCTGACCCAAGTGGATTTGCCCGCCCGGATGGTTTCGGGTTTGGGGCCAACCTTGAAGGTTCTCCAGGGCTTGCAGGGTATCGCCGTGGTCGAACTCAACGAGTCCGATGTGGTCCGACATCCCTTGGTCAAAGCCATCGTCCAAGCCTATCAAAAGCAGAACGACAGCCATGCCTAACCTCTTTTCCCAAGCCCCAGTTCAATTGCCCGGCATGACCGGTTTCTACCGAGGTAAGGTCCGCGATGTTTACTTTTTGGAGGACAATCGCCTCTTAATGGTGGCCTCGGATAGGATTTCGGCTTTTGATGTCGTCCTGCCAGCCGCTATACCCCACAAAGGGGAGGTCCTTAACCGAACAGCCGCTTATTTTTTGGAAGCAACGCGGGATTTGGTTCCCAACTGGTGGCTGAGCAGCCCCCATCCCCGGGTTTCCTACGGGTACCGTGCCGAGCCGGTGCCGGTCGAAATGGTGGTGCGGGGGTATGTTTCAGGGCATGCATGGCGTTGTTACCGGGATGGTGCACGTTCGCTTTGTGGCGTGCCACTGCCCGAGGGATTGCGGGAATCCGATCCATTGGATCACCCTATCCTTACCCCGACAACCAAAGCCTCCGAAGGCCATGACCAGGATATTTCGCGAGAACAAATTTTAG
>JBJTSS010000381.1:0-11324 GCA_046079785.1 Bacteroidota bacterium | reverse complement strand
TTTGAAGGAGGTAATCCACGACAAACCGGCCTCTATCGCCGAGGTTCCTTCGTCAATATCGTTGCCGTAAAGACAAAAGCCCATTTCCAAACGAAGGGTATCCCTGCAACCCAAACCACAGGGGACCAAACCATGCGGAGCCCCCTCCTGCATCAAGGCCTTCCACAAAACCTCGGCCTGCTCCGCCCCAACGTACAATTCAAAGCCCCCTGCCCCGGTATAACCCGTGGCCGAAACCAGAACGGAACCTATGCCGGCGACCGTCGCATGGGTGAAATGGTAATACGCCAAACCGGACAAATCCGTATCGCAGAGCGGTTGCAGGATGTGCAGGGCCTTGGGGCCTTGGAGCGCCAAGAGGGCGGTGGATTCCGAACGATCTTCGATGGACACCGAACCGTCTTGGGGCAGGTGCTTCTTGAGCCATTCCCAGTCTTTGTGGAGATTGCCGGCATTGACCACCAACATGTAGGATTCAGGAGCCAGGTTGTACACCAACAAATCATCGACCAGTCCACCCTTGCCGTTGGGCATGCAGGAATATTGAACCCGGCCCGGAAACAAAGCCTCCACATGATTGGACGTCACTCGCTCCAAGAAGGCCAAAGCCCCGGGCCCACGCACCATAAACTCCCCCATATGCGATACATCAAAAAGACCGCATGCTGTACGTACGGCCACGTGTTCAGCTTTGATTCCGCTGTAACTCACCGGCATCTCAAAGCCGGCAAAAGGTACCATTTTGGCCTGAAGTGCGCGATGGGTGGCGTTCAGAGGGGTTATACGAATGGTGTTGGATTCCATGTTGGAGGAGGGGTTTCGCTAGGGGTATGACCTCAAAAGTACGCTCAAGTCAGGACTTATCTTTGGCCTCAAACCGACCCTTTATGCACTTGCAAGTCCCCCTATCCCTTCCCTCGTTGGCCGCCGATTGGGGCCTGGAGCTTATCGGTGATCCAAGCCTTTTCGTTACAGGAATCAACGAAATTCACAAAGTAACCCCGGGTGATTTGACCTATTGCGATCACCCCAAATACTACCCCAAGGTGCTGGCTTCCGCCGCATCGGTCATTCTTATCAACGCCCGTATGGTTTGCCCTCCCGGCAAATGCCTTCTGGTCTGCGATGAACCTTTTGAAGTTTACAACCGCTTGGTGAGTCGGTACAGACCTTTCAGCAACCCCATGGGTCGTCACTACCACGCCGGGCAAGATGTCCAAATCGGGGAGGACACGGTCATTATGCAGGGGGTGGTTTTGGGGGACCGGGTCCGCATTGGGCGATCCTGTGTTATCCATCCCAACGTGGTCATTTATTCGGATACCATCCTAGGGGACCGCGTTGTGATTCATGCGGGTTCGGTTCTGGGCGCCGATGCGTTTTATTACAAGAAAAGAAACGATGGGCATTACGATCGCCTCCTTAGTTGTGGTCGTGTTATTGTTCATAACAACGTCGAAATCGGAGCGGCCTGCACCATTGACAAAGGGGTATCCGGAGACACCATTCTGGGCGAAGGAACCAAATTGGACAACCAAGTCCACTTGGGGCACGGGGTGGTGGTCGGCAAAAATTGTTTAATTGCCGCTCAGGTCGGGGTCGGTGGCAAAACCCGTATAGCGGACGGCGTGTGCTTGTGGGGTCAAGTGGGCGTCCAAAAAGACATCGATATAGGCCCCGGTGCGCAGGTTCTCGGTCAATCGGGAGTCACCAAATCCATCCCGGGTGGCAAAACGTATTTTGGAACACCCGCCCGCGATGTTCGCGATGTACACCGGGAGACCATCGCGTTGCGCCAATGGAGTAAGTCTAAAGGGAAACCCGAAACGAACGACGATGCCAAGGCGAAGGACCCTGGTCTTTGACCGCTAGCCGGTGCTCCACCGTAGGGTATCCTTTGTTACGATCCCACCCATAAACAGGAAAATGGGCATGGGCCTCCAACATCAACGCATCCCTATGCGTTTTGGCCAAAATACCGGCGGCTGCTATGCTGCAAAAGCGTCCATCACCCCCAATTTCACAGCGGTATGGGGTATCACCCCAGGCTTTGAATCGATTCCCATCCACCAAAATAATTCGAGGCTTGGTCAGCAGTTGATCTAAGGCGCGGTGCATCGCGAGAATACTTGCCTGTAATATGTTGATTTCGTCAATTTCACTTGGGCTGCATTGCCCGATGGCCCAGGCCAAGGCTTTGGCACGAATGTGTTGACTGCAATGATTTCTTTGGGCTTCGGATAGCTTTTTGGAATCCCGTAACATGGACCAATCCTGGGTTGGATCCAGGATGACCGCAGCAGCAACTACCGGACCGGCCAAACACCCCCGACCAGCCTCATCGCACCCCGCTTCCCCCTCCTTGGGTGCCCAATAGCCGTTTGGGCCTTTATAAATCACCTTCGAAAGGCCTCAACAAAATTTCTTCCAAAACGGTTCGGGGCGAAGAGCCGTAGGCATGCAGCAGGGCAGCGGCGACATCGGAGGCCGGCATTAACCGTTCTTCGGGCCAGGGACTGCCTGCCCAAGAATCCGTATAAACCGCACCGGGTAGGATAGCCGTAACGGCAATGCCCTCTTGGATCCATTCTTGGCGCAACATTTTGGTCAAACCCAAAAGAGCAAATTTGCTAATGCAGTACGAAGCCCCCCCGGGATAGGCCCTCAGGGAAGCTACCGAACACAGGGTAAACACATAAGGACGGTGGGATTTTTTGAGGAGCGGAAACAAACCACGACTCAAGCGATAAGCGCTGTAAACGTGCAAAGCCATTTGACTTTCCAATTGTCCATCGGGCGCATCCAGGAGGGTATCACCCACAAAGGCGCCGGCATTATGCACCAAGAGATCCACCCGGTCCACGATACGTTGTACTTCACCCAAGAAAACATCGCAGCCATCCCTGCTGGACAAATCGGCCGTCACGTAATGCAATCGCCCGGTCGAGTCCGACCATCCCAAGGCTTGTTGCGATCGGCGTGAACAGCCCACCACCTTCCAGCCTTGAGCCAAGAGTTGTTGGGTTATCTCACGACCAATGCCCCGGCTCATGCCGGTCACGACGGCCCAACTGGCCCCATGGGCGGGGGCTGTATCCGCTGTTTGTGTTCTAACCATGATGTAAACTTAAGTCCAAAGCCCTGCGACCGTGGCTAGTTTGGCCTCGCCCAAAGCATGGACTTTCGCGTAATTTTGGGCTTGATGAGTTTTTTCTATCATTTCGGCCGGTACCTCCTCATGCTTCGTCAAATGCTGGCCAAGCCCGAAAACGGACGCATGTATTGGGAAGAAACGGTGCGTCAGATGGCCTCCATCGGCCTGGGCTCTGTGGGCATTGTAGCCTTTGTGGCCGTCTTTATGGGGGGTGTTTCCGCTGTTCAAACCGTTTACCAGCTGGTCGCTCCGTACATCTCCTTGACCGTGGTCGGCTCGATCGTCACCAATTCCAGTATCCTGGAATTAGGGCCCTCGGTGACCTCCCTGGTTTTGGCAGGCAAAATTGGTTCCAACATCGCCTCGGAATTGGGTTATATGCGTAGCTCCGAACAAATTGACGCCCTCGAAATTATGGGCGTTAACCCGGTAGCCTACCTCGTCGGCCCCAAAGTTTTGGCTTGCCTGACCATGATTCCTTTGTTGGTCATCGTGTCCATATCGACGGCGATCCTGGGTGGTATGGTCATCTGTCAATTCACCGGCCTTATTACGTACGATCAATTTATAGAGGGTGCCCGATCTTCCTTTTTGGCGTACGATGTCTTTTTTGCGATGTGCAAAGCCGTGACCTTCGCCTTCTTTATTTCGTCGGTTTCAGCCTACCACGGCTACCACGTTCAGGGCGGCGCTTTGGAGGTTGGCCGTGCCTCCACCAAGGCCGTTGTTTATTGTTGCATTCTCATTTTGTTGGGGGATTATATCCTGGCCGAATTGTTGTTATGATTCGATTGCAAGGAATTGGCAAACGCTTTGGTGACCACCAGGTTCTGGAGGATATCAACGCAACGTTTGGCCCAGGACTGGTCAATATGGTCATTGGGGCCAGCGGGAGTGGCAAATCCGTCCTCATGAAAATCATGGTCGGACTGGTCATTCCGGACCAGGGCGATTTGCAATACGAAAACGAATCGCTGGCTTCCATGGATCGAGAAGCCAAACAAGGCCTGCGCCAAAACATCGGCATGCTCTTCCAAAACGCGGCCCTTTTTGACTCGCTGACGGTCGAGGATAACCTGCTTTTTCCGTTGCGCATGTTCAAACCGGCATCGCGTGCCGAAATGCTGGAGCGGGCAGCCTATTGTCTGGAGCGGGTTGGCTTGGCTGGCAAGGGACCGCTGTACCCCTCCGAACTCAGCGGAGGGATGAAAAAAAGGGTGGGCATTGCCAGGGCCATCGTTTTGGGTCCGCGTTATCTTTTTTGCGATGAACCCAATTCAGGGCTGGACCCCAAAACCTCCCTCAAAATCGATCATTTGATCCGCGACCTAACCCAAGAATTCAACATCACCACCGTGGTCAATACCCACGATATGAATTCGGTCCTGGAATGCGCCGATCATATAATTTTTTTGCACAAAGGCCATAAAACCTGGGAAGGTGACCGGCATGAAATTCTCCGTAGTGAGGATAGCGCCCTCAACGAATTGGTCTACGCCACACGCTTTCTACAGCAGTTCCGGGACAGATCCTCTTGAGCCCCGTTGGGGTTTGGTTAGGGGGCCCGCCTAACCTATTTTTGGGGCGACTATCAAAAACGGTTTAAATCCCATGAGCATACTCGTTAATTCTTCTTCACGCATTCTGGTTCAAGGCTTTACAGGATCCGAAGGTACCTTTCATGCCAGCCAGATGATTGAATACGGAACCTGCGTTGTGGGTGGTGTGACGCCCGGCAAAGGCGGGACCGAACACCTGGGCTTACCTGTTTTTGATGATATGCAGGGTGCAGTTTCTGCAACCAAAGCCAACGTATCCATCATTTTTGTCCCCCCGGCCTTTGCCGGTGATGCCATCATGGAAGCGGCCGATGCCGGAATTCCTCTCATCGTATGCATTACCGAAGGCATACCGACATCGGACATGGTGCGTGCTGCGGCCATGGTTCAACGTCGAGGTTCTCGTTTAATCGGCCCCAATTGTCCGGGGATTATTACCCCAGGGCAGGCCAAGGTCGGCATCATGCCCGGTTTTGTCTTCCAATCCGGTCGCATTGGCATTGTCTCCAAATCAGGAACCCTAACCTACGAAGCCGCCGATCAGGTGGTCAAAGCGGGTCTGGGCATATCAACCGCTATAGGAATTGGGGGAGATCCGGTCATCGGAACCTCCACTCGCCAGGCTTTGGAATTGTTTATGCAAGACCCGGAAACGGACGGGGTCATCATGATTGGTGAAATCGGTGGCGGCATGGAAGCCGAAGCCGCCCGTTGGTTGCGAGATGCCGGGAACCCCAAACCGGTCGTGGGCTTCATTGCCGGACAAACCGCCCCCCCAGGCCGCCGAATGGGTCACGCAGGGGCCATCGTGGGTGGCAAGGACGATACCGCCGAGGCCAAAATGCGCATCATGTCGGAATGCGGTATCCATGTTGTCGCATCACCCGCTAACATTGGCCAAACCATGGCCGGTTTGCTCAAGGCCTGAGTGGCCTAATGTGCTCTTGGGCGGCTGAATCAAAGTACTTATCCAAAAGCACCTTCATTTCGTTGGAGGAGGTCCATCCCCAACCGCTCGTCATAAATTCCTCCCAATACGGTGCTAACAGACTTTGGCGAGGAAAGACCAAGAAGCGATTCAGATTTTTTTGACCATCCGGTACTTTGATTTTCCAGGCGTAGGAGCCTTCTTGACGTAAAACATCGCACACGGTGCCCACGTCGGCTACCCCCAGAACCAACCCGTTGCTTTTGCCCAAGGTTTTCCACCATGTACCAAAATCATCGGTATCCGTCATGCTGCTTTTGGCCGAAATCTGTACCGACCAAGCCCGCATCCAGGCTTGGGACATAGGACTTCGATGAACGACCCAGGTTGATCCTTCACCGCTGCGCAGGACGGACTTCCAATCGCCCCAATTTCCACCAGCTTTCAATGGCACAAGAAGAGCCATTTTGGAACGGAGCCAAGGCAAAGAACGAGCCCATGCGCTATCGGCAACGGGTTCGTTGCCCTCTTCACTCACCATCACACCCACCGCCTGGGTTGGATCGGCAAGCATCGCCGCTTTGATTTCTGCGGCATCTCGGACAAAAATCGGATCGTAGGCCAGGGAAATTCCTCGAACTTTACGCATCCATTCCACAAAGGCCGCAGCCAAATCTGCATCCAAGCCCGACCAGGTTGGTTCATCCGATTTGGACTGAATCCGACGGCTGTAGGGTGAATGGACCACCGTATAAAAATCCATCCTCGCCGGTATTTCGCGGGCTTCTCCGACTTGACGTACCGAAACGGCAGGTTGCAAAGGTAGCCCTGGACCATCTTGAGCCTTAGCGCCCAAATAGCCCAAGCCCAACCCGACCATTAAAAGGTATAACAAATTTCTAGCCATAAAACGAACATTAATTTTTGGGATAGGCGATGACATAAGAAATTCAATAAATAAGACGGTTAAGGTAGAAGCAGACCGGCCATGGCCGCATTCATCAAGGAGGCAACCGTCCCACCCAACAACGCTTTGAGCCCCAACTGGGAAAGCAACCCACGACGCTCCGGCGCCAAGGCCCCAATCCCTCCAATCTGAATTCCAATCGAAGCAAAATTCGCAAAGCCGCAAAGTGCGTAGGTCGCAATCACCACCGATTTGGGGTCTTGGAGGGCTCCACTCAACTTAAACTGGGTCAGGGTGGTGTAGGCAAAAAACTCGTTGAGGATGGCCTTCTCCCCTAATAATTGCCCCACCAAAACAATATCCTTGGCCCCGATACCCAGGAGCCAAGCTAAGGGAGCAAAAACAACGCCCAGGATGTACTGCATGGTCAAGGCGGTTTGACGCCCCCCGGTTTCTAGGGCTATGCGTTGATTCCATCCAGTCCATTCCCCGATACCGTATTGGAGTATATGGTTGGCCATCGCCATCAAAGCCGTGAACACCAAAAGCATGGCCCCCACATTGACCGCCAAACGAAGACCGTCGGTGGTTCCGTTCGCAATCGCTTCCAAGACATTCGTACCGGTTTGTTCCTGGTTGAGCTCCAGCTTTTGGTTGACTGCCTCGGTTTCGGGAACCAGCATTTTGGCTGCAAGAATACCGGCCGGGGCAGCCATCATGGAAGCACACAACAAATGGGTTGCGAACAGTTGCTGTTGAGCGGGGTCCGACCCTCCCAGGAAACCCACATAGGCCGCCAATACCGAACCGGCGATTGTCGCCATTCCACCCACCATCAAGGCCAGCAACTCGGAACGGGTCATTCCACCGATATACGGTCGGACCAGAAGTGGGGCTTCGGTTTGACCCAAAAAGATATTGGCCGATGCGGATAGACTCTCGGCACCGGATATCTGTAAACCTTTGCGCATGACCCATGCAAAGAGCCAAACGATTTTTTGGAGTAGCCCCAAATAATAAAACAGGGAACTTAGAGCGGCGAAGAAGACAATGTTTGGAAGTACCTGAAAAACAAAAATGAATCCAAAGCTATCCACCCGCTCCAACAAAGAGCCGAACAAAAACAAAGACCCTGCCTTGGTAAAACCCAAGACCACCACAAAAAAACTAGAAATCCAGGAAAAGACTTCCCGAAACGCATCGACCCGGTGCACCAAAAGAGCCAAACCACTTTGGATCGCCAACGCGATACCAACGGTTTTCCATCGAATGGCCCTTCGCTTTTCGGAAAACAAAAAGAGGATCCCAATCAAGAAAAAAATACCCAATATCCCACGCCAAGAATCCAGATTCATATCCTATCGATTTAGTTCTGTACCAATGAATTTCAATGCCCCCTTGATTTGCGGCGGTTTTGGATGCGGTCCCTGATGCGTGCCGCTTTTTCGTAATCTTCCTCCTTGAGCGCCTCTTGGAGTTCCTGCTCCAAGGCTTCGAGAGAGGGGTAAGGGGTTTCCTCTTCTTCGACCAACGAAGGCTGAATAAAAGCCTCCGCATGCGATGCGTCTACCGCGCCCTGGGTCAAAACACTTTCGACTGTATAGATTGGGCAACCAAAGCGTACGGCCAAAGCCAATGCATCGCTGGTCCTGGCATCCAGGATCCATTCCTTACCAGGTTCTTTGGCATTAATCCAAACCAGATTAGCAAAATAGACGCCTTCACGTAAATCGGTAATAATGACCTCTTGAAGATCCAAATCGAAGGCCCGCGCAAAATTCAATAACAAATCATGCGTCAACGGCCTAGCAGGTTTCATTTTTTCCAATTCAATTGCAATGGCCTGTGCCTCAAAAGACCCTATAATAATGGGAAGCTTGCGCATGCCCCCTTTTTCTCCCAAAACCACCGCATACGAATGTACGGAGGTGTTGCTTTCGGAAAGAGCCAAAAGCTCCAGCTCCACTTTTTTCATTCTCCGAAAATACGAAGATTTAAACAAAAAAACGGTTCCCGTTAGAAAACCAAAGGCCAAAGGCGGTATTTAGGAAGCCAAGGACCGACGTATTGCATCGGTTAGGCGGGGCAAGACCTCCATGGCATCCCCCACGACCCCGAAGTCGGCCACTTTAAAGAAAGGGGCTTCCGGGTCGGTGTTAATGGCAACGATGGTTTTACTGCTGCTCACTCCGGCCAAGTGCTGTATTGCACCGGATATTCCGACAGCGATATACAAATCGGGTTTGATGGTAATCCCCGTTTGTCCGACGTGTTCATCGTGCGATCGCCAATGCATGTCGGATACCGGTTTGGAGCATGCCGTTGCTGCACCGCAGACCTCGGCCAAACCTTCAAGCAAATGCCAGTTCTCCGGGCCCTTGAGCCCACGGCCTCCGGAGACGACCCGTTCAGCCTCGGTCAAAGGAATTTTGCCTTGCACTTTTTGGACTTCCAGCGGTCGCGTGCGCTCTGCACCCGTCGCCATGATGGTGCTTAGGGGTTCCACAGAACAAGGAGCACCCTGGACCAAGGGCTTGAGGGCGTTGGGGGTAAAAGTCAAAATGCGCCGCTCACCAGCAACCGCGTAGGTTGCCAGGCCTTTGTTCGAATAAACCGTTCGTTGGACCGACCATGTTCCATCCTCGTGGATTTGGGGGGGATGGTTGACCCCAGCGGCCAAAGTAGCCGACCAACTCACCGCCAAACGAGGCGCCAACGATTTACCAGCGTAGGTATGGGCCATAACCAAAAATTGAGCCCCGGTTTGTTGCAAGGTATCCAACAAAACCCGGGCATGGACATGGGGTTCAAAGGAGTCCAAGGCGTGGTCTTGAGGCATCAAAACCCGAGTTGCCCCGTAATTCCCCAGACTTGCGGCTTCCTCTTCCGAAACCCTGCCCCCCAAACACACGATAAAGTCTTGAACACCCTGCCCTGACCATGTTTGCACGGCAAAGGAAACGGCTTCCAAGGCGCTTTTTTTGAGCTGACCTTCTTGTTGTTCTGCGTAGATGAGTATGTTCATGCTTTAGGTTTTGGGGGGGTTACAGAACTTTGGCTTGTTGACGCAGGGCTTCAACCAAAGCGTCCATTTGATCAGCCTCAAAATATCGGCAGGCCTGACGTGCTGGGGGAAGGGCGTGTGTCAAAAGGTTTAAATCCGCGGGATGCCCTTGGGCCTGGACCACCTTCAACGGTTTGCTACGCGCCGCCATGATTCCCCGCATGTTGGGTATCCTTGGTTCGGTTAATTCTTTTTGGCACGTGATGACAGCGGGCAAGTTCACTTCCAACTTTTCGCGACCTCCGTCGATATCTCTGCAAACCACCAAGGTACCAGCATTTGCTGACGTGTCGATGGAGGTGGCAATATTGACCAAAGGCCAATCTAAATATTGTGATAACATTCCACCAACCAATCCACTGTTGTAATCAATGGACTCCCTGCCTGCCAAAACCAAATCATAGGTATGCTCTTGGATCCACGCCGAAAGTTCAGCGGCAACCTGCCGGGAATCCAAAGGTTCGGCATCCACCCGAACGGCTTCATCGGCCCCTATGGCCAAAGCTTTGCGAAGTACCGGTTCAGCATCAGCCCCCCCCACATGGATAACGGTGACACTACCACCGCCCGTTGCTTCGTTCAGTTCCAAAGCCTTGGTTAAGGCCAATTCATCGTAGGGGTTGATGATGTACTGCACCCCCGTTTTGTTTAGGGATTTGTTATCCGAACTGAAGACGATTTTGGTCGTGGTGTCCGGTACCTGGCTAAGACAAACCAATATGTTCATAGGTCAATAGGATGGTTAAACCGCCCGGCATCGGGATGCCCGAGCCTGCGCTGTGCAAAAATAGGCATCAAAGCCCAAAGCGGTACTGAATACCGGTCATGAAACCCAAGCGGGTCAAGGTGCTTCGCATGATTGGACCCGTCTCGTTGGGCGTTAAAGGGTACAATTCCTCGGAGAAGGAACTGGACTCCAAATAAACCGCAGCATCCAAGGCCCAAGGTCCGTTGCGTCGACCCATTCCCAGGGTGAATCGGCGCAGGGACCGATCCGAAACCGGATCCACCAAACCGTTTACAAAGGGTGTCGAAGACCATTGGTAACCCATACGAAAGGCCGTTAATCCCGCTATCCACTCCGTTCCCAAACGCAGTTGTTGTCCTACCCTCAACGAATTTTGAGTTTCTCGGTTGAGTTCCACGGCCCAATCGGGTAAATCACCCCAAAAATCACTCCCACCAGGTCCTTCCCCCCAGGGTTGATAAACCCCCATATTACGGTAGCCAATTAGGTCATAATCCAAACTAAAAACTCCTTTTTTGCCCCAAAAAACCGCGGTCGAAAAAGTCGTTCGGTTGCTACCCCGGTAATTCCAAACAAAGGGCACCAGGGTATCCGGATTGGGGGAGTAGGCTTTAATTTCTTCGGTGGGATTGACCCAACGGGAGGTAACCCCCGTCCGATAATCTTCGGTCAATTCACTTCGTTCCCTGCCACTGTACGCCATGCCAACACGCAGCCACGGCAGAGGTTGACCCTGGAGGCCCAATCGCCAAAAAATACCCCCGCCATCAACTTCGAGTTGGCGGCGGTATTCAAAACTCTCAAAATCCGGGGTGGATTGGTTTCGATCTTCTTCGCGGTACAACGAATTCCAACGATAGCGTAAGGATCGAATCCCCATGGTCAGACCAAGGCTCCATCGGTTTTGGTAGGCCGCTGACCAATGAAAGCTTAGCTCCGATTGTCGACCTCTGCGCAGCCTTTC
>JBJTSS010000380.1:0-9559 GCA_046079785.1 Bacteroidota bacterium | reverse complement strand
AGGGGAGGATGACCCGGAGCGGGTTGAGCCTGCAAGATACGTTCAGCCCATTGCTCTACCCGTTGATTATACTCCTCGATGGGAAGAAAGGCTTCGATGGCCGTAGCCCCCAGGGCATGCCCCAATCCAAGGCCCGGCTGATCCGGTGCAGGTTCCAAGAAATCCACAAAAGGAGGCACCCAAGGCCCAAAACTGGCCCCGCTCAAAACCCCGGACCACCAGTCCACCAAAGCGCCCAGGCCGTATCCTTTGTGGACGGCTCCTTCAGGATCCGACCCCAAGGGAAGCAAAGCGCCCCCTTTTTGGAGAATCAAGGGATCGGTGCTGGGTAAACCCTGGGCGTCCACCGCCCAACCTTCAGGTATCGCCTGATTTCGGCTTGCGGCCAATTCCAGTTTGCCGTTGGCGGCCGCCGAAGTGGCCATATCCATCACCAAAGGCTTACGACTCCCCGCTGGAATGGCATAACAAAGAGGGTTGGTCCCCAACAACCGTTCGGAACTCCCGTAAGGGGCAACCAAAGGGCTGGCATTGGTCATCGCCCAACCCACCATGCGATGCGGAACCGCACGCAATGCATGTTCTGCGGCAATACCAAAATGGTTGGAATTACGAACCAATACCTGGGCGGTCCCGTAAACTGCGGCCATTTCGATGGCGCGATCCATGGCAACCCTAGCCGCAACCAAACCCAGGCCTGCATCGGCATCCAAAACGGCGACTGCCGGAAGCCGTTGTTCCCAACGCCATTGGGGTTGCGCATTGATACGGCCTTTGCGCCACAAACGGACATAACCCGGCAAGCGAGCCACCCCGTGCGAGTCAATCCCCTTGAGATCGGCTTCCAAGAGCACTTCGGCTGCGATGGCGGCATGCTCTTCCGAACATCCCATGGTTTCAAAAACCTTTTGGACCCAAAGCCCCAGAGCCTCGGCAGGCCAATACCCCAGGACCGTCATAGCGTCGTGATCGGATCCAAGGTCGCTAATCCGGCAGCCAAAACCTGGGCCAAGTGCAGGGTCTTGACCGCCGGACCCTGGCGGTCGGCATAGGCCTTCAGGTGCATCAAGCACGAAAGATCTGCGCTGACCAAATAGTCCGCCTTGGTATTCCTAAAATGTCCGATTTTTTGGTCGGCCATCGCGGTCGAAATCCCTTCGTATTTCACTGCAAACGTCCCGCCAAAACCGCAACACGTCTCGTTATCGGTTAATTCTATAAGTTCCAGGCCTTGAACCTGGGCCAAGAGATCTCGAACCTGTTGACGGATGCCGCATTCCCGAAGAGCGGAACACGCATCGTGATAGGAAATACGATGTTGAAACACGGAACGCAAGCGGTGGCGATTCGGATGGGTATGTACAAATTCCACCCACTCCAAAATTCGGGGCCTGAGCCTTTGCCAAGAACTGCGTTCCGGTGCTGTGGCCGACCATAATTCCCCGTAGCCATTGCGTAACATCCCGGTACATGAACTGGATAAAACCACAATGGTCCGTTGGTCACCCTCGGACAAAGGCCCAAAATCCTTGAGCCATTTGGCTGCAACCGGCCGCGCCTCCTCCCAATAACCTGCATTGTAAGCCGGTTGCCCGCAGCATGTTGCTGCCTCGCTAACCCTCACAACACAGCCCAGAGCCTCCATGACCTCCACCGCGGCCATCGCAGCTTCGGGATAAAACTGATCCACAAAACATGGCACAAAAAAATCAACTTCCTCCAAAGCAAGGGATGCGGAAACCGACATAAATCTAACGAAGTTGGTTTTTGGGGGAACGAAGCATACGCGCAAAAAAGAAAAGTCCAATCACAAAATACAAAGCCAAGAAGAGGGCGGAATTCCGCATGCTTCCAGTCCATTGATTGATGATACCAAAACTAAAGGTCCCAAAAACAATCGCTATTTTTTCGGTCAAATCGTAAAATGAAAAAAAAGAAGCATTGTTCTTGGTTTGATGGGGAATCATCTTGGCATACGTGCTGCGTAACAAAGTTTGTGAGCCACCCATGATCACCCCCACTACCGCGGCCATGGTATAAAATTCCCATTCCTTGGTAACAACCGCAGCAGCAATGCAAACCAAAATCCAAACCAGGCCGGTGAGCATCAGCAAGAGAATATTCCCCCAACGAGGCACCAAACGAGCAAAAGAAAATGAACCGACTATGGCGATTAATTGGATGAGTAAAATCACCGCAATAAGTCGATCGGTGGGCAAGCGAAGGACTTCGGCCCCAAACAGTGACGCCACCAACATGATGGTTTGTAATCCTGCACAGGTAAAAAAGTAAGCCAACAAAAAGGTGCGCAGGGTAGGCATTCCTTTCATTGTCACCATGACCCCCCGCAGCTCAGCCCATCCAATGCGTAGCCAACCCCAAAGCGTTGTCCGTAATCCCTGCGCTCCACTGGCCACTTCACCGGGAAGACCTGCGATGGTGATCCTTGAAAAACCCCACCACCACAATCCGACACTCACAAAGGAAAGTCGCGTAACCTCGCGGGTCTCCATCCCTAGCCAACCGGGATTCATAATAAACACCAGGTTGATCACCAACAACAAGACCGAGCCGACGTACCCGTAAGCAAAGCCTTGGGCACTCACCGCATCGATACGATCTTCGCTAGCGATCACCGGCAAAAATGAATTGTAAAACAGGGCGGAACCGGCCCACGAAAAGGCCGCTAACACAAAACAGACGATGCCCCACATCCAAAAATCGGCGGTCATTCCGTACAACCCAACGCAGGCTAAACTTCCAACGATAATAAATAGATTCATCATTGCTTTGCGTCGTGCTCCGTAATCCGCCATTCCCGACAAAAGCGGTGATATTAGGGCGATGCTGAGGTAGGCCAAGGCCAAAGCGTACGAATACAAACTGCTGGCCGGCACCTCCCAGTTACCCAAGCGGAGAAAGGAAACGGACGTACTCGCTTGTCCCAAGGTGTCCTGAACCTGGCGGGTCCATCCGTTTCGTTCCGAAACCGTGGTCGCCAAACTGCTGTAGTAAATCGGAAAAATCGCCGTGGTGATGCAGAGGTTATAAACAGAATTGGCCCAATCGTACATGCACCAAGCCTTGATGACCGAAGGTTGGTCCTTGGTATGCGTTGGTTGCTCGATGTTGGAGGATAACGTGGAGGGGCTTGTAGACACTTTGTTTGTTGACTCTACAAAACTAACCCGAAATGGCCAAGGGGCTCATGCCGGCCATCCTCAATTCGCGGATCTCAGCCCCCTCAAACAAAAGGTGGGGGGCGGTGTTGTTCCTCTATGCTGATTACCGTAGGACGTGTTGCCCATTTTAACGCTGCCCACCGGCTTTTTCGACCCGATTGGGATGAAGCCCGGAACAGGGAGGTCTTTGGGAAATGTGCTCTTCCCCATTACCATGGCCACAATTACGACCTTCGGGTGGAGGTGACCGGCCCGGTGGACCCCGAAACGGGTTTTGTCATCGACCTCAAAGTCCTGGCTGACCTCATCCGAGACCATGTCACCGAGCGCTTTGATCACCAAAACCTCAACCTGGACGTTCCGGAATTTGCACAACTCAACCCCACGGCTGAGCATATTGCCCAGGTTATTTGGCAAATCCTGCGGAATCTTTTGCCCGCCCACCTTTTTTTAAAAGTAATTTTGTATGAAACACCCCGAAATTATGCCGTCTGCGAGGGATCTTGAATTAATGGACGCCTACGAAAAAGGCGAAATGCATTTGGCCGGTTCCCCGGATACCCCATTGCGCGAAGATGCCTTTGCGATGGATGACGACCTCAAAATGGAACTCATTGCCCGTCATTTTCGGGAAATCATGAACGTCTTAGGGTTGGATTTGAATGATGATAGCCTCAAAGGAACCCCGGACCGGGTTGCCAAAATGTATGTGAAGGAGATTTTTAGCGGCCTCAATCCCGCCAACAAGCCCCGGATTGCCTTGTTCGAAAACAAATACGACTACCAACAGATGTTGGTCGAAAGGGATATCACCATACACTCCAATTGCGAGCACCACTTTGTTCCGATCATTGGCAAGGTGCATGTCGCCTATTTTTCATCGGGACAGGTCATTGGACTTTCGAAGATTAATCGATTGGTTCATTATTATGCGCGCCGGCCCCAGGTTCAAGAGCGCTTGACCCGTCAAATCGCCATGGGTCTGCAAGAAGCCCTCCAAACCCGCGATGTTGCCGTGGTGATGGATGCGGCCCACCTCTGTGTTTCGATGCGCGGGGTGCAGGACCATGGTGGTAGCACCGTGACGTCCGCTTACCACGGGCTCTTTGAACAGGAATCCATCCGCAATGAATTTCTGAAATACCTCGAGCTCGGTAAAAACGCCGGATGAGTGGGGTTTTTGAGGGGCGCTGCATTCTCGTTGTCGGCGCGTCGTCCGGCATTGGCGCCGAACTGACCCGTCAACTTTTGGATCAAGGGGCCGAGGTCATCGCCTGGGGTCGACAACATCCAGAACAAACGGGCTGGGGATCGAAAGTTCAATTTGCTCCATGGGATGTGATGTCGGGCACGGAGGCGCCAACCTCCTCGTTGCCCGAAAAATTGCATGGCTTGGTCTATCTGCCAGGGAGTATTCCGTTGAAACCTTTTCATCGGACCAGCCCCGATGATTTTCGTCAAACCTTGGAAATAAATTTCTTGGGTGCGGTTCGTGCCATCCAAGCGGCTTTACCCGCCCTCAAAGGAAGCGGGGACGCCTCGGTGGTCTTGATGAGTACCGTCGCATCCCGCATAGGCATGCCTTTTCATAGCGCCATTGCTTCGGCTAAGGCGGCTATCGAAGGCCTGACCCTCAGTTTGGCCTCGGAATATGCTGCCCAGGGTCTGCGATTCAACGCGGTTGCTCCGTCCTTGACCCGAACACCTCTTGCTCAAAATTTGTTATCAACACCCGAAAAAGCGGAGGCTTCGGCCCGACGGCATCCCCTCGGACGGGTTGGCGAAGCGGGTGACCCCGCAGCTCTGGTTCGTTTTTTGTTAAGCCCCGAAGCGGGTTGGATGACCGGCCAAGTGGTTGGCGTGGATGGGGGATTGGGCAATCTCAAAGCCCTTTGACCTTCCTCATCCATGAAAAGGCCCGAGGATATTGCCGTTTTTTGGTTTCGTAGAGACCTGCGCCTACACGATAACCGGGCGCTCACCTTGGCCTTGCAAAGCGGTTTACCAGTTTTGGGCCTTTTTGTTTTGGACCGTAATATTCTGGACCGACTGGAGGACCGCGATGATGCCCGGGTGACCTTTCTGTTGCGCACGCTGGGTGAATTACGGCAAGCCCTCCAAGCCCTGAACAGTGATCTCCTGGTACTGCACAGCACACCGGATGCTGCTTGGGACAGGGTGACCCAAAAACACCAAGTTGCCCTAGCGTTTTGGAACAGGGACTACGAACCTTATGCCGTCCAACGGGACCGCGGTATCGTAACCCGTTTACAAAGCCAGGGGATTCAAGTCCAAACCGCTGCCGACCACACCCTTATGGAACCCGGCACAGTGCTCAAACCCGATGGTAACCCCTACACGGTGTTCACGCCGTATGCCAAGATGTGGCGTCAAAAAATTCGTGAAGAGGATTGGAAACCTCTTTCTTCTCGCCCATCACCCCCGGGGCGTTGGCTGGCATGGTCATCCGAGAGCATGCCCACCTTGGAGGACATAGGCTTTGTTCCCACCCGATTAACGCTGCCCGAGTCCCGCATTCACCGGGATATTCTGGTCCACTACGCGGATCAAAGGGATCTGCCGGCAGTGCAGGGTACCAGTCGGTTGGGACTCCACTTGCGTTTTGGCACCCTGTCCATTCGCGCCTTGGCCCAGGCAGCCATGGGGGTTAGCGATACCTTTGTGAACGAATTGATCTGGAGGGATTTTTACCAGAGCATCCTGTGGTATTTCCCCCGTACCACCGAGTCTGCTTTCAAACCAGCCTACGATCGCATCGTATGGCGCAACAACCCCGAAGAATTTGAACGCTGGTGCCAAGGTCAAACGGGATACCCCTTGGTGGATGCCGGTATGCGAGAATTGTTATCCACCGGCTGGATGCACAACCGGGTTCGTATGGTGGTGGCCAGTTTTTTGACCAAGCATCTGCTGATCGATTGGCGTTGGGGCGAAGCTTGGTTTGCGCGGCATCTCCTGGATTTTGAACAAGCCAGCAACGTGGGAGGTTGGCAATGGGCGGCAGGATGCGGTAACGATGCTGCTCCGTATTTCCGGGTCTTCAATCCCTACGAACAGGCGAGAAAATTTGATCCCCAAGGTGTTTACATCCGTCGCTGGATACCTGAAATTGACACCCTCACCTACCCCCAGCCCATTGTGGACCATCCAACAGCGCGGAATCTAGCCTTGGAAACCTACAAAAAAGCCTTGTCAGGGGAACTTTAGGCTTTGTCAACCCAACGACAACCCTCCAACGTCCCTATCCATTCCGGCCCCATGGCAGCGGCAGGGGTCAACCATCCGCTACGGCCCTGGGCGCGCAGCATGGGCAGCGCTTGAACCAAGCCCACCGCGGTTATCGCCGTTAAACGGTAACATTCCGGAAGTTCCAATCGGGCTTCGGCCATACGACCATCCGCGTGCATTATTTGACCGTAGACCAAGGCCTGCCCATCCTGAAGTTCGTTGGGGCTGGGGCCCCAAACACGACGATCCACCCAGCGTACCAGCATTCGCCGAATCAAGGGATTTCGTAACAACGGATTGAACAAGGCCTGTAAGCGCAATAGCTGAAACGTCCAAGGTTTGGCCGCCGTCATGGTGACTATATGGGGAATACCGGTCCCCGTCCAGGCGGTGTACAAATCCCCCCAGGGTATGCTCATGCAAAAACGTTGGACCGAACCAAAATCAATCATCGCTCCCAGACGACCCAACGGCCTTGGCACCAAACGCCCGTCTTCCCTTTCGGCACCGGGTTCCCCAATGCGAGTCAAAAGGGAACGCAAGGTGCCGTGCGATACCCTGCTACCCCGGTTAACAAAAGCCAAAAGCAAACGATCGGCCCCGGGTAATGTTGCGTTCAATTTCCAGGCCAGGCAATCGGTAGGCACCACATCAAAACCGGTACCCGGCATCAAAAGAATACCCGCCGACCGTGCCTGCTCATCGAGTCGGTGAAGGCCCTCCAAGACTGCCAACTCCCCCGTAATGTCCAAATAATCCAAACCCAAGCGGAGGCAAGCCTCCACCATGGGGCGATAGGTGTGCACAAATGGTCCGGCACAGTGCAAGACAGCCCGCATTCCACGCAAGCCTTGATCCAGTTCCGCAGGGTTGTTGAGCCCAAACACTCGGTACTCCAAGCCGGTTTCCTTGGCCATTGCCCGCAATTGAACCTCGTTACGTCCGGCCAAAACCGGTTGGAGACCCTTTCGGAGGGCTTGTTCCACCACCAAGCGGCCGGTATAGCCGTTGGCACCGTAAATCATCCAGGGCCCAAGGTTCATCGCCAAATAAAATCTTTGTTGTTACGAAATCTAAAACTTCGTCTCCGGTAAAGGGATGCAAGCCAAGGCCAAGGCTTCTTGGATTTGACCTTGGTGGGCCAAGGTTCGAATACTCGCCAGCAACGAATCCACTACCGAATCGGATGAACCTATGGGCCAGGTCCAACCAGGATTTTCGTTCAAAAATCGATGTTGGGCTGCTTGAATGGCCTCTGCATTGGGGATTTCCGAAGCATTACCCAAGCGCCCCAACAAATTTCCGTCCACCCCGGGATGGGACCGTAACCAAGCCGGCAAGGCATCCACCCCTACCCCGCAATGGCGGTTGGGTTTGGGCACCTCAAAAAGGTTCTCCGCAGACCGACTGTACCAATCCCCGCCCAAACGGGCCACCAAGTCCATGGCTCGAGGTTCCGGAAGTCCTTCGGCATCTAAAACGTCCTCGGCCAGGTGGGCCAAAAGCACTTCACAAATCACCAAATTACCCGCCCCGCCATTAAGTCCCAAAGGCTTGACCTCCAAAACTTTGCACTCAAAATGTACCGGGGATTCGGCCACCCGGGGTGGGCGAACCAGCCGCGATGGTATCGCGGTTAGTCCGGCTTTGGAGAATTCGTTCACCCCGGCAGCGTAATCGGCCGATGCCAAGGAAATTTGCTCTACCATGCCGTAAGGCACCGCATGGATAACCGCTTCTGGAACTTCCAACACATTATCCAAGGTGTGTTTGGTTCGGCCATCCCGGACTCTTCGAGCAGGTGAAAAAATCAAAACCGGGGGGTCCGCACTAAAAACATTAAAAAAACTAAAAGGCGATAGATTGACCTCCCCCATGGCATTCACCGTGGATACCAAGGCAATGGGCCGTGGCGCCACCGAATTTTGCAAAATCTGTTGCACCGAGGCGGTTGCTTTTCCCTTCAAGTCCCATTCCCGAAAAGGACGATCCCCTGGTGTTGGTAAGCTCATGCTTGGTTCTTTTTGAGTGCCAGGATGGAAAAGTTCGTTGTTTCGGCCACCACGGTATTGACCAAGATACCCAAACCGGTGATTTCTAATTCCATAACATCCCCGGCCTGTAACCAACGGGGTTGGAAACCTTCGGGGTCCAAGCGGCGTCCCGTTCCGTTGAGTTCCAAGAAACAACCGGTTCCCACCGTCCCCGAGCCCACCACATCCCCGGGATGCAAGTCGGTACCGTAGGCGCAACGCTCCAAAATCTCGGCAAAAGTCCAGTCCATATCCCCCATATTCCCTCGTGATATTTCTTGTCCATTCAAGCGCGCTACCATTTCCAACGCAAACGATGCGCCGGTATGTCCAGGTTTGGGTGCACAGCGCCAGGGTTCGAGTTCATCCGGTGTTACCAAAAAAGGTCCCAGGGTCGTGGCAAAATCTTTGCCTTTGGCGGGCCCCAGGCTGAGGAGCATTTCTTCCATCTGCAACGTGCGGGCACTCCAATCGTTCATAATGGTATAACCAGCAATAAAGGCATCGGCTTGGCTGGCCGAAACATTGCGACCACGCTTACCCACCACGACGGCAACTTCCAATTCAAAATCCAGTTGCCGAAAATGGTCCGGCATGCAGCGTACCGGACCCGGACCACCCACGGCTTGGTGGTTTGTAAAATAAAAAATGGGCTGGTGATCAAATTCTTCGATCATGGGGACACCGCGGTTCATCCTTGCCGCCGCCACATGCTGACGAAAAGCATACCCGTCTCGACATGAAGCCGGGCGGGGGACGGGAGACAGCCAATCGTTGGGGGACAGGACCAAAGGTTCTGCCTGAAGGCTACCGCTATGAAGGCCTTGCTCCAACATGCGAAGGGCCGTTGAGGCCGCTTCCCAATCCTCCAAAAGGTCGTTCATGGTTGGACCAAGGCTAGGCTGTAGTCCGGCAATATCGTAAGCCCGGTCTTGGACCCACAAGGCCGCGCGGTCATGGTTTTGGAATCGGTAGGATAAGAGCTTCATAGCAAAGGGGAGTAAACCCAAAAATAGGCACAGAACCCCTGCCGTATCGGGAAATGAATCCGGATTAGGTTTCTTTCCAAGCTTTGTGCAGGGCATCCATTCCCCA
>JBJTSS010000379.1:0-1589 GCA_046079785.1 Bacteroidota bacterium | reverse complement strand
GGGTCGTCGTTCTCGCAGCAATATTCGTCGTAGGAAGTGGATTTACGGTAAGGGTAAGGGTGATGACCGAATCGCAGCCATTGGCGGCAGTCACGGTACGGGTATAGGTATTGGCCGTAGTTAGGTTTTGGCTTCCAAATGAGTAGGCTTGACCTTGGCAAATCGCTGCACTGATGCTGGCCGTCGCATTGGCTTTTACTACCGCATTCACGGACTCTGTGTAGTTCACCGACTGCAGGGTGTAGGTGTAGGTGAGGGCATAGGTACCAACGGCTAAACCGGCGGTGTTGAAGGTTGAACCACTAACCCCAGTTCCGGACCAAACCCCGGTTCCACCCGATGCGCCACTTACCGATACGATGGTAGCAAGGTCAAAAGAAGATCCTGAACAAACCGATACGGCACCAAGGGTGATGGTAGGAGCGGCGCTTACGGTAATGTTAACGCTGGATGTCCCCTGGCAGCTGGAAGCGTTGGTGGCTGTTAATACCAGGGTGTACGAACCAGCAGCCGAAGGTGTGAAAACCGGGGAAGTCGTCGCAGTGTTCGACAATTGGTTGGAATTGGTGCTAGGACCAGAGGTGATAGCCCAACTGTAGGTCAAACCGGCATCGTTTGTTGTTACGCCCAAATTGGTAGTACCACCACCGAGATACACGGTGCTCTGAGACGTTGTCGCTGTTACGCTAGGAAGGGCATTGATGCTCACATTCGCACTGCTGCTCATGGTGGCAGAACAACCACTGGCATTGCTTGCGGAAATGGTATAGTTCCCAACAGTCGTGATATTGGTAAAACTTAAGCCTGAACCTGTACCTGTTGCGGTTGTTCCTGTGGTTACACCGCCACGTAATAAGGTATAGGTCAATCCGCTTTCTGATCCAGATAGGGTAATGGAGACACCTGTTCCCCCAGAGCAGTACCCACCGCCTCCGTTGACAATAAAGTTGGATGGGTTGTTGTTGACGGTGATCGAATTGCTCAACGTAGAACCTTGGGCCGCGGCCAAGCAACCTGAGCTTGAACTTAGAGCCACAGAAACAACTGTTGGATTCGTGGTCGGATTCAGCGTAAGGGCACTTCCCGTAGTGCTATTGTCTATGGTACCATTGACGGTCCAGGTATAGACGGGGTTATCTGCCGTCGTGTTTAGACTCGCAGTGAAAGTGACCGAGCCACCACGACATACAGCATTGGAGGTTGCATTGTTGGCTAAAGTGACGGTTCTGAATTGGTTCTCAAGAACATTGAGTCTGCGGGCACAATTAAGGGATGTTAGACCGCCATTCGTGACCAAACATTGAATATACGTACGGTCATCACCAAGGCTGAGGTTGTTGCGCGTATAGGTGCTTCCAGTTGCTCCACTAATGTTCGTGAAAGAAGTACCTAAGGTATCTGAACTAATTTGCCATTGGTAGGTGCCTGTCGCAGTCACACCAAAGGTTGCCGATGCATTTTCACAACCACTAACCGCGGTGCAAACCGATGTAATGGAGGGGCCGCCCGTTGGGTTAATGATCCCGTTGTTATAGGTACCAATGTTAAGGGTATTTCCGTTGGCATCGCTGAATGTAGTAGCGTTGATA
>JBJTSS010000378.1:0-7429 GCA_046079785.1 Bacteroidota bacterium | reverse complement strand
AGTGGACGTACCGCCACGACCAGACCCTTCACCACGACCAATACGTTTGGTGCGGTGCACACTGCCTTCGGCAGGGGATAGTTTACTTAAGTCCATGATTAGATCTCCTCGATTTTTACCAAGTGTTTAACTTTCTCCAGCATACCCAGCACCTGGGGTGTACCCTCCTGCCGGACTGTGCTTTGGTTTTTTTTGAGGCCCAAGGCCACCAACGTGCGCTTTTGACGCTCCGTGCGACCAATTGCGCTTTTGATTTGGGTAATTTGATAGGTTGCCATAAGGATTAACCGTTGAATACTTTGGATACCGAAACCGAACGATGTTGGGAAACGGTGTGTGGATCACGCAAGGCACTAAGGGCTGCCATGGTGGCTTTGACCACGTTGTGAGGGTTGGATGAGCCTTTGGATTTGGCCAAAACGTCGGTGATGCCTGCGCTTTCCAAAACAGCACGCATCGCACCACCGGCGATGACGCCGGTACCGTGGGTTGCTGGTTTGATGTAAACCAAACCACCACCGAATTTTCCTTCGGCCTCGTGAGGGATGGTACCCTTGTAAACTGGGACTTTGATCAAAGACTTTTTGGCATCGTCGATGCCCTTGGCAATCGCCTCGGAAACTTCCTTGGCTTTGCCGAGACCGTAACCCACAATTCCTTGTTCATCGCCAACGACGACAATCGCCGAAAACGAAAAGGTCCTACCGCCCTTGGTCACCTTGGCAACGCGCTGAACGCTAACCAAACGATCCTTGAGCTCTATTTCACTGGCTTTAACCCTGCGAATATCTGTTGTTGACATAACAATAAATCATTTAAAATTGTAAACCACCTTCACGTGCACCTTCAGCTAGCGCTTTGACCCTACCGTGGTAGAGGTAACCACCACGGTCAAAAACAACCTGCGTAACCCCGGCTGCCAACGCTTTTTCGGCAAGAAGCTTGCCAACCGCGGTCGATTGATCAATCCGCTTGGCTTTCATCCCTTTGAGTGATTTCTCACGGGTTGAAGCAGCGCAGAGTGTCCGACCTTGGTTATCGTCGATGATCTGGGCATAGATTTCGGTATTGGAACGAAACACCGATAGACGGGGACGCTCACCGGATCCGGTGATTTTCTTGCGTATCCCCCTGCGTATGCGGGAGCGGCGTTCGGTACGGTCGTAGGCCATGGATTTGGAGGTATGTAGGTTAACGGTTATTTCTTGGAGGCCGATTTACCGGCTTTTTTGCGGAGGACTTCGTTCACAAAACGAATACCCTTGCCTTTGTAAGGCTCCGGGGCGCGCAGTGAACGGATTTTGGCTGCCACCTGTCCCAACAATTCTTTGTCGTGACTGCTAAGCGTAATTATGGGGTTCTTACCTTTTTGGGTCTCGGTAACCAGTTTGACTTCTTTGGGGATTTGCATTACGATTTCGTGCGAATAACCCAAGGCCAATTCCAAAAGCTGGCCGTTGGCATTGGCACGGTAACCCACACCGACCAGCTCTTGCTGTAGGGTATAACCTTCCGATACCCCGTGGACCATGTTGGCGAGTAGAGCACGGTACAAACCGTGAAGAGCGCGGTGACGCTTGCTATCGGTGGGACGACTAACGGTGATCACACCGTTGTTCATTTCCAAAAGAATATCCGGATCAACTAGACGGGACAATTCACCTTTGGGACCCTTGACCGTAACATGATTCTTGTCCATGAGGACTTGAACCCCGGAGGGAATACTGAGCGGAAGCTTACCTATTCGTGACATGATTCGATATGGATACTTGAGTGACCTGTTTTAGGATACATAACAAAGAACTTCACCACCCACATTGAGCCTTTTGGCTTCTTTGTCGGTCATAATGCCTTTGTTGGTGGATAAAATGGCGATACCAAGACCGTTGATGACCCTTGGCATATCCTCAACACTTTTGTACTGGCGCAAGCCTGGACGGCTAACACGGGTAAGACGTTGAATAACGGGCTCACCAGTTCCGGGAATGTACTTGAGGGCTATCTTGATATGGCCTTGGGGGCCTTCATCTTCAAATTTGTAGTTGGCGATATAGCCCTTTTCAAAAAGCACTTGGGTAATTGCTTTTTTGGTATTCGAGGCAGGGATCTCGACAATACGGTGACGAGCCTTGAGCGCATTGCGCAGGCGGGTTAAATAATCGGCAATTGGATCGGTCATAACAATACGGGTCGTAATTTCAATGAATAAAGATTACCAGGAAGATTTGGTTACTCCAGGAATAAGACCGTTGGAGGCCATTTTACGAAACAAGACCCTGGAGATTCCAAACTGACGCATAAAACCCCGTGGGCGTCCGCTGATGCTGCAACGATTGTGAAGGCGAACAGGGGATGCATTCCGCGGTAATTTTTGGAGACCCAAAACATCACCAGCCTCTTTGAGGGCTTTGCGTTTGGCAGCGTACCGTTCGACGGTTCTGAGGCGCTTTTTGTCGCGGGCTTTGATACCTTCTTTGGCCATGATTTAGTTCTTTGAAGATTTAAATGGAAGGCCCAACTCGGCCAACAGAGCTTTGGCTTCTTCGTCGTTCCTTGCGGTGGTTACAAAAGTGATGTGCATTCCGTTGATCTTATTGACTTTGTCAATATTGATTTCGGGAAAAATGATTTGTTCGGTGATACCAAGGGTGTAGTTACCACGGCCATCAAAACCTTTGGCTGGAATTCCTTTGAAATCGCGAACACGAGGCAAAGAAACGGCCACCAAACGATCCAAAAACTCAAACATACGTTCGTTACGCAGGGTCACTTTAACGCCAATAGGCATCTTTTCGCGCAGCTTGAAATTCGAAATCGCCTTGCGGGACAAGGTGGCTACTGCTTTTTGACCCGTGATTTGGGTGATTTCACCAACCGCATTGTCGATTAGTTTCTTATCAGAAACAGCAGCCCCTACCCCCTGGTTGATGCAGATTTTGGTTAGTCGGGGAACCTCCATAACATTCTTGTACCCAAACTTTTCTTTGAGGGCGGCTACAACTTCGTTGTTGTATTTGTGCTTAAGTCTTACCTGATAACTCATGATGGGATAATTTCCTGGTTGGTTTTGGCGAAACGGACCAGTTCTCCGGCCTCGTTGGTTTTGCGTCCTACGCGGGTTGGCTTGCCGGCCACAACCAACTGCAAGTTGGACAAGTGGATAGGGGCCTCCTTTTTGATAATACCACCGTTGGGCGAAGTCGCAGACGGTTTCGTGTGGCGACTTACAAGGTTCAAACCTTCTACAACAGCTCGGTTGGTATCGCGAACCATTTGGAGGATCCGGCCTTGTTTGCCGCGGTTATCACCGGCAATCACCTGTACCAAGTCCCCTTTGCGGAGCTTTGGTTTGGCGATTGGGGTTTCGTGATTCTTGGACTTTTTCATAACAGCAAAAATTCTTAAAGGACTTCAGGGGCCAGTGATACAATCTTCATGAATTGCTTTTCACGCAATTCCCTAGCCACAGGACCAAAGATGCGGGTACCGCGCGGCTCGTCTTGGGCGTTTAACAAAACAACAGCGTTGTCATCAAAACGAATGTAGGATCCATCGCGACGACGCACTTCTTTAGCGGTTCTGACCACAACCGCTTTGGAAACTGTTCCTTTTTTGGCGTTGCCGGTAGGGATAGCGGATTTGATCGAAACCACAATCTTGTCGCCAACGCTAGCATAGCGCTTGCCGGTTCCACCCAAAACACGAATGCAAAGAACTTCTTTGGCACCGCTGTTATCGGCTACGGCCAATCGGCTTTCCTGTTGTACCATGATATATGTTTTTCAGATAATTTATAGAGAATTACTTGGCTCGTTCAATCACTTCAACAAGGCGCCAGCATTTGTTTTTGCTAAGGGGACGTGTTTCTACAATGCGAACACGGTCGCCAACATTGCAGGTGTTTTCTTCATCGTGGGCCATGAACTTGCGGGAGCTCTTCATGAATTTGTGGTACATCCGGTCCTGGACCTTTTTCTCGACCGAAATCGTGATGGACTTGTCCATTTTATTGGAAACCACCACCCCAATTTTTTCTTTACGAAAACGGCGGGGCTGGTCGGCCGAATTTGCGTTGGCAACGGCTGAGGCGGTAGAGGTATTCATATCTTCCATGAATGATGGGTTATGCGTTGTTGTTCGTACGTTGACGGGCGTTGAGTTCGGTCATCATCCGAGCCACTTCACGGCGGCTTTGACGAATACGCGAAGGATTCTCCACCGCGGTAACAGCATGGGTAAAGCGCATTTTATGCAAATTGGCTTTTTCGTCCCGAATTCGCTCTTGCAAATCGGTAACGCTTAGGGAGGTCAGGTCGTTCTTCTTCATGATAGATCGGTCAAAGGTGTCGGAATATCAATTAGGCGCTTTTGGCTTCGGTAACGTAATCGCGACGAATCACAAAAGAGGTTGAAACTGGGAGCTTCTGTGCGGCTAGGCGCAAGGCTTCGCGAGCAACTTCCAATGGAACACCTTCGGCCTCAAAAATGAGGGTGCCTGGCTTGACCACCGCAACCCAATATTCCGGAGCACCCTTACCCTTAACCATACGGACTTCGGCAGGTTTCTTGGTGATGGGTTTATCCGGGAAGATACGAATCCAAACTTGGCCTTCCCTTTTCATAAAACGGGTAACGGCAATACGAGCAGATTCGATTTGCCTGGAAGTAATCCACTTGGCCTCCAGGGACTTTAGTCCAAAACTCCCGAAGGATAGTTCTGCACCGCGGGTGGCCATACCATGGACACGACCCTTGTGGGTTTTACGAAATCTAGTTCTTTTGGGCTGTAACATATCTGTATCCTTTAACTTCTATTGCGGCGATCGCCACCACGGCCTTCGGAGCGACCCTCACCGCGTGGACCGCGACGGTCACCACGACCGCCACCTGGTCTATCGTTGCTACGGCCACCGCCCTGTTCAGAACGGCCACCACCAGCACTCACGCCAACATTGGGTGACAAATCACGCTTTCCGTAAACCTCTCCACGACAAATCCAAACCTTCACGCCAATTTTGCCATAAACAGTTTGGGCTTCTTTGAGGGCGTAATCTATATCTGCCCGAAGAGTATGCAATGGAATGCGACCCTCCTTGTACTGTTCGGTACGGGCAATTTCAGCACCGCCCAATCGACCGGATACCATCACTTTGATCCCTTCGGCATTAAGGCGCATCGTGGAGGCCAGGGCCATCTTCATGGCGCGACGGAACGAAACGCGACCTTCGAGCTGGCGGGCAATATTCTCGGCCACCAGAGCGGCTTCCAGCTCGGGCTTCTTGATTTCGTGAATATTGATCTGGATTTCCTTTTGGGTCAGCTTTTTGATCTCTTCTTTGATTTTGTCGACTTCCTGACCACCTTTTCCGATAACAATACCGGGACGGCTAGTATGGATGGTAATGATAATCCGCTTGAGGGTTCTTTCCAGAACCAACTTGGAAATCCCGCTGTTGTTTATACGAGCGTTGAGGTAGCGGCGGATTTTGTCATCTTCCAAAATCTTGTCGGCGTAATTTTTGCCGCCGAACCAATTGGAGTCCCAGCCTTTGATGTAACCCAGCCGAAGGCTGATTGGATTGGTTTTCTGTCCCATTCGATTAGGCGTTTTCGGGGTTGGCCGTGGCATCAACCACGATGGTGATATGATTGGATCTTTTGAGAATTCGGTGACCGCGTCCCTGGGGAGCAGGACGAAGACGCTTGAGCATACGACCACCGTCCACAAAAATTTGCTTCACGTAGAGATCGGCTGATTCCAAGCTCATGTCTTCGTTTTTCCTTTCCCAATTGGAAACGGCAGACATCAAAAGTTTTTCGAGGCGTGCAGAGGCTTCCTTCTTGGAAAACTTCAAAAGACCCTGTGCTTGATCCACCTTGCGACCGCGGATCATATCAGCGAGCAGGCGCATTTTTTGGGGGGAGGTAGGGCAATCCCTAAGTATAGCTTTGGCTTCCATGGCGTCTATTATTTGCGATTACCAGAGTGACCCCGGAAGGTGCGGGTCGGTGAGAATTCACCCAACTTATGGCCTACCATGTTCTCGGTGACATAGACCGGGATAAACTTATTGCCGTTATGAACAGCAATGGTGTGACCAACAAAATCAGGACTGACCATGGAACGTCTGGACCAGGTTTTAACCACAGTTTTTTTGGCACCGTTGTTCATGGCCTCGATCTTACGCTCGAGGGTGTATTCGATGAATGGGCCTTTTTTGAGTGAACGAGGCATAGCTGCGAGTAGATAAAGCGTTGTTGAATTAGTTGGTACGACGTTTGATGATCAAGCGATCCGAAGGACGTTTGCCGCGACGGGTCTTGTACCCCTTGGAAGGAACACCACTGCGTGAGCGCGGATGTCCACCGGATGCACGGCCTTCACCACCACCCATGGGGTGATCCACCGGGTTCATGGCAACACCACGAACACGAGGACGACGACCCAACCAGCGGGAACGACCGGCTTTGCCGCTGATCTCCAAAAGATGATCTTCGTTCGAAAGAACGCCCATGGTGGCCATGCAGGCCTGGAGAACCATACGGGTTTCGCCGGAAGGCAACTTGATAATGGCGTATTGGCCATCGCGGGCAGCCAATACGGCTGAATTTCCGGCAGAACGTACCATTTGACCACCGCGACCTGGGCGCAATTCGATGTTATGAATGCTGGAACCCAAAGGAATTTGGGAGAGATACAAACAGTTGCCGGTATCCGGGGTTGCTTTCTTCCCTGACATCACCGTAGAACCTACTGTCAAGCCTTTGGGGGCCAGAATATAACGCTTCTCTCCATCGGCATAAAACAAAAGTGCGATGAAGGCAGAACGGTTAGGATCGTACTCGATGGTTTTTACGGTAGCAGGAATATCCAATTTGTCACGACGAAAATCGATGACACGGTACATTTTCTTGTGGCCACCGCCGATATAGCGCATGGTCATTTTACCGTCCCTGTTCCGTCCACCGGACTTGGAGAGCGGAGCTAACAAAGACTTTTCGGGCTTGTCCGTGGTCAATTCCGCAAAGGAATTGGCAACCTTAAAACGGAGGCCCGGGGTTAGCGGCTTAAATCGTTTGACTGACATAGCGGTAGTTTAGATGCCGGCGTAATAATCAATGCTATCCCCGGCTTTGAGGGTAACAATAGCTTTCTTGAATGAATCGGTGCGACCGCGAAGGATGCCCGATTTGGTACTGCGGTTGCGGGTATCTCCGGCATAACGCATGGTGTTTACCGACTCCACGGTTACCCCGTACATGGCTTCAACAGCGACCCGAATTTGAATCTTGTTGGCGCGTTTGTCAACACGAAAAGCATACTGCTGATGCTTCTCGGTCAATCGAGTCATTTTCTCGGTTACCACCGGTTTTTTGAGGGTTTCCATAACAGATTCTTAGAGGAGGGTTTCCTGAATTTTGGCAACTG
>JBJTSS010000377.1:0-5073 GCA_046079785.1 Bacteroidota bacterium | reverse complement strand
CCTGGGGGTTGGAATTCACCGAATACGGGAGCGACGAATTCATCGGGGTTCACTGCCCTGCCGGGCGGCCGTCGGGACGACTACGGAGATTTCTACGGCATGACCTACTATGGTTATTGGTGGTCCTCCTCCGTCTCGTCCGGGTCCTATGCCTGGGACCGTTGGCTGAACAGCGACAGCAGCACCATCTTCCGCGGCGACTACGGCCTCCGTACGAGTGGCTACTCGGTTCGCTGCTTGAAGGATAGTTCTTCAGGAGGAAGTTCTGCATCATTACCCACGGTAACAACGACATCGGTTATAGGCATCACATCCACAGGAGCCACAACGGGGGGTAATGTAACTGCCGACGGAGGGGCCTCGGTCACGGAAAGAGGTGTGGTTTATGGTCTTTTTCCAAACCCAGAGCTTTACCCAAACACTTTGTTAAATGTCACCCAACCTTCGTCTATTTTTGGTTCTTACGTCTTTGGTTCAGGCGATGCCGCCCAAGGTTGGGGATACAGCTACGATAGCATCCAGGTCCAGGCTCCATTGGTATTGGGAACCTCTTCCAACACCGGCGGTGATTCGCTGGCCTGCGATACCACCTTGATCAATGCCGCGGCCGTTGCTGGCAAAATTTGTGTGCTTTACCGGGGTTCCTGTGAATTTGGAGTCAAAGCCCTGGCTGCTCAACGAGCTGGCGCCGTGGGTTGCATTATCATCAACCACAGCGCAGGCGTTTTGAACATGGGCGCAGGCGGTGCCGGTGGTTTGGTGACCATCCCCGTCATGCTGGTTTCCAATTCCGATGGGGCGCTGATCCGTCAGCGCATGAACAACGGGGATTCGGTGATCGTCTTTATGGGAGACAAAACCGGTTATTTCCAAAACGACGTTGGCATCGGCAACGGGTCGGTTCTCCGTCCCACCGAATTCAGTATCCCAAGAAGCCAAGCCCTGAACGCTGGTGAATACATTTTCAAGCTCGGGGCTGCCATCAAAAACTACGGCCAGAATGCCCAAAGCAATTTGGGGTTAAACGTCAAAATTGATTTCACCAATCCTGCCGGATTGACCAACACCGTTTACAACCAAAATGCAACCCTGGCCACCTTGGCAAGCGATTCAACCGATACCTTGAGAACCCCTGATTTTGATCCATCCGCTTTTGGTCGTGGTCGGTATAACATTTCCTATACCATCAATATGCCTGCCGGTACCACCGATCAATTCCCTGCGGATAACCTAGTAAATCAAGGATTTGTGATAAATTCCAACCTTATTTCCAAAGCCCGCCTGGATTCACTTGGTAATATGTTATATTCTGGGGGTGTTCGCCCTTCGGATGCTACATCGGGCCCCTACGATTTTGGAATTTGGTACTACGCCAACAAAGGCTCCCGCCTCAAAGTAGACTCCATTCGTTTTTCGTTTGTGACCAACCCGGGAACCAATCTCTTGAACGAATCCATCCTGGGTAAAGTAAGCCAATGGCTGGACCTCAACCAAGACGGCTTGGTTGATGCCGGCGAAATCGTTGACTTAGCCGATGGTATTTATACCTACGCCGACACCTCAGGAAGCAATTCCCAGCGCTCGGTTTTGGTCACCGATATCATCAACAATACCCCCGGTGTTATACTCGCCGATTCATCGGTCTATTTGTTCTCGGCCTACTATGCCGGTAGCCAGACCGCCGTTTTTACTAACGTCGATCCCCAAATGGATTATACCCTGACTCGGGGTATTTACCAGCAGTACATCAGCCCTGTGCTTAGCGGAACATGGAACCCCAACGGTTTTGGACCCAACCGTGTTCCAGCGGTTTCAGCCGTCACCAGCAGCGCCACCGCTTCGGTTCGGGAGAATATTCAGAACACCTTGGAGGTTAGGGCATTTCCCAACCCTGTGTCGGATCGTCTCCACCTGTTGATGCGCAATGACGGGGCTTTGGGTGTCCTCCAATACCGTATCAGCGATCTCTCCGGACGTCTAGTGGCTTCGGGCACCGAGACTCCTGAAGGAGCAAGTGCAACGGTAAGCTTGGGGGTTGCAAGTTTGGAGCCCGGTATCTATAACTTGTACGTTAGCAACGGAAAGCAGGCAAAAACCCTGCGCTTTATCAAGCGCTAAATATCAAGCGCTTAATTTCATTCGCGATCTATTAGGCGTTGGAGAGTTCCATCGCCGGGGTGTTCCCGTATTGCCTCTCAATTTGAGAAAGCAAGTCGCGGACTTCGTCCGGATCCATACTCTGCACGAGGCGACTCCTGTAGTCTTTGATGTGGTCAAAGCCCTTAAAATAAGGAGCGTAGTGTCTGCGCATTTCCAATAATCCCAGTTTGGGGCCCTTCCAAGTTAGGGAGCGCTCCAAATGTTCACGGCATGCAGCCAATCGCTCCGCCACCTGGGGTGGGTCGAGCATGGTTCCCGTCTGCAAGTAGTGTTTGATTTCTCGGAAGATCCATGGATTGCCAATCGCCGCTCGCCCAATCATCAGCCCGTCAACACCGTAGCGTTCGCGGTACAAGGCCGCCTTGGTCGGACTATCGATGTCTCCGTTCCCAAAAACTGGAATGCGCATGCGTTGGTTGGCCTTGACCTCTCCGATCAAGGTCCAATCGGCCTCGCCTTTGTACATCTGGACCCGCGTACGGCCGTGTATGGCCAATGCAGCAACCCCTACATCCTGGAGTGCTTCGGCCAAATAAACAATGTGTTTGGAATTTTCATCCCAACCCAAACGGGTTTTGACCGTTAAAGGAATGGGGCTACGCTTGACCAATTCCGCGGTGATTTGGATCAACTTGGGCAGATTGCGTAGCATACCGGATCCGGCATCCTTGCAGACTACATTTTTGACCGGACAGCCAAAATTCAAATCCAAGATATCGGGTTGAACCTCCATCACTTTGTCCACCGCCCCCAGCATCGGCTCCAATTCGCCCCCAAATATTTGGATCCCCATCGGGCGTTCATCTTCGTATATGTCAAGTTTTTGACGGCTTTTGAGGGCATCACGTACCAAACCTTCGGACGATATAAACTCGGTATACATCAAGTCCGCCCCACCTTTTTTGCAAACCGCCCGAAAAGGGGGGTCACTAACATCCTCCATGGGTGCTAGGAGCAAGGGAAATGGGCCCAAATTAATGGAGCCTATGCAAACCGAAGAGGGCATGGGGTCAAATCAGGTACAAATTTAGGTCAACGAAGGCTATCGGGTCTTCCCCCTGCTTTGGCGTTAAATTTGGAAAGGAATTGACCCCCCAAAGCCTTTGAATCCCATACCTCCTTTTCGTGCCCTCTTGCACCTCGTTTTGGCTTGTTTTCTTTCGGGCTTGGCTTTTTCGGGCTTGGGCATGAGCCTCATTCCTGTTTTGACGGGGTTAAGCATGGAGGACCTGGAGCGAGGACTGGAACTGTACGGGCAAGGCCAAGCCACCCAATTGGCCTATAGCCTTTTTGTACTTCAGGGTATGTCCTCCCTTGGTTTTTTTGTGTTACCCGGATTGTGGCTGATCCAAAACCGAATGGATGGCCGGCAAGAGCACCAAGCGCAGCCTTTGGCTGGAGAGGGCTTGTGGGGTCGTCATGGAATTCACGTTTTGTTATCGGTTGCTACCTTGTTGGCCTTGTTGCCCATGGTGTATACCCTTTACCACGCCAATCAGGCTTTGCGCCTTGGATCGGATTCGTTTCCATGGGTCGATGCGTGGGTTCAATCCGAACAACGAGCGGCACGAACTATTTCCCTAATGTTGGACCAAAAAGAAATGGTCTTCGCCGCAGCATCGGTCTTGGTTTTGGTCCTGCTGCCGGCTCTGGGTGAGGAAATGGTTTTTCGCGGGGTTCTGCAACCGGTGTTGGGCCAAATCTTGGGCCGACCCCAAGCGGCCATATGGATAACTGCGGTCATTTTTAGCGCAATCCATGGTCAGTGGCTGGGCTTTTTGCCTCGCTGCCTGCTGGGGGCCCTATTTGGTTACTTGGCCTTTTGGAGTGGTTCTCTATGGCCTTCGGTGGGGGCTCATTTAGCCAATAATTTGTTATCGCTCTTGGCCTACCGCTGGAATTGGTTGAATGCGCGTTCATCAACACTCGACCTTCAAGCCCCTTTCCAATGGAGCGATGCTCCAGTGGCCTGGTGGATCGTGTTACCAGCAACCTTCCTTGGGTTTTGGTTATTGAGGCATTATTACAAAAGCACCCAACCCCACGGTTAGCATCCATGAGCTCCGTCCATACCCAAGAACCTCCTTCCTCCACCGTATCACCCGGGGCTAGGCCTCCACGTTCCCAACAACGGACAGGAACCGCTTTGGTCATCGCCCTTGTTATCGTGGGGGTGTGGTGGGCCGGGGCGCCCGCCATTCGACTTTTTTTGGCCTTGGTTGCCGGCGGATGTTGTTGGGAAATTTATTTGAGGCTTCAACCCGGCAACCCACTTTACCCCCGCCGTGCGGCGGTCGCCTCGGCCTTGCTCGGTTTGTTGGGAGTGGCCTTATGGCCGAGCGGGCCTATGCTTCCTGGTTTGGTTGCGGATACCACGGTACGACTGGGGGTTGCCCTGGCCTTTGTACCAGGATGGTGGTTACTCCGTAGCGGGTACATGCACCATCGCCAAGACCCCGGTTTCCAGTCGGTGTTGCGATGGGTTTCGGTGGTAGCCTATGCTGTCGCTCCCCTCTTGGTCTTCCGTAACCTGTGTTTGGATGACAACGCACGCAGTGGATTGGGAGGGCTCTCTGGTCAAAATACATTTTTGGCCACGTTTGGGCTGCTTTGGATTTTGGACAGCGGGGCCCTTCTGGTGGGGAAGCGTTGGGGGCATCGTCCATTGCACAGCCGGATTTCCCCCTCCAAAACCCTCGAAGGCAGCCTGGCTGGTTGGCTATTCTGCGGTCTGGCCGGTTGGTTTTTGTACCCTGCCCTGTTTGGGGTGCGGGCCCAAGATGGCTGGGGGTGGATAGCGTTGGCAGCGGGACCGGTGGGAATTGCTGGGGATTTGATGGAGTCGGCCCTCAAACGCAAAGCCGGGGTCAAAGACAGCGGCCATTGGCTGCCGGGGCACGGTGGATGGTTGGA
>JBJTSS010000376.1:0-7225 GCA_046079785.1 Bacteroidota bacterium | reverse complement strand
GACCATCCATCAACGATGCCCCCGCGTCGAAATCCGCGTCCAGTCATTATTTGCAAAAGTTCGCTTCAAAAACCAAATCCCCGGTGGTCGGGTTGATTTAATTTTGGAATTCAATTCTCCCTCTAACCTTTTACAACCACCCCAACCCCATGAGCGTTCAAAACGAAAAATTCAAAGCCCTTCAACTCACCCTCGACAAACTCGAAAAAACCTACGGCAAAGGCGTGGTCATGAAAATGGGCGAAGCCCGGGTCATGAACGTGGATGTCATCCCAACCGGATCCCTGGGTTTGGATATCGCTCTGGGTATTGGCGGCTTCCCCAAGGGGCGGGTTGTCGAAATCTACGGACCCGAATCATCGGGTAAAACAACCATCGCACTGCACGCCATAGCCCAAGCCCAACGCAAAGGCGGCATGGCGGCCTTTATTGATGCAGAACACGCCTTTGATAAACTCTATGCAGAAAAATTAGGCATCGACACCGAAAACCTCCTCATATCCCAACCGGACAACGGGGAACAAGCCCTCGAAATTGCCGATAACCTCATCCGTTCCGGGGCCATTGATATATTGGTCATTGACTCGGTAGCCGCCCTGGTCCCCAAGGCCGAAATCGAAGGTGAAATGGGAGATTCCTCCATGGGACTGCAAGCCCGCCTCATGTCACAGGCTTTGCGGAAGCTCACCGGCAGCATTAACAAAACGGGTTGTGTTTGTGTTTTCATCAACCAGTTACGCGAAAAAATTGGTGTTATGTTCGGTAACCCCGAAACCACCACCGGCGGTAATGCCCTCAAATTCTACGCCTCCGTTCGTTTGGATATTCGCCGAATTGGACAACTTAAGGATGGTCTGGATATCATGGGTAATCGGGTTCGAATCAAAGTTGTCAAAAACAAAGTGGCTCCGCCTTTTCGCCAATGCGAGTTTGATATCCTCTACGGTCAGGGAGTATCCAAGGATGGAGAGATTGTGGATTTGGCTAGCGAACTCAACATCATCAAAAAAAGTGGTTCCTGGTATTCCTACGGCGAAACCAAATTGGGCCAAGGACGTGATGCGGTCAAACAACTTTTTGCGGACAATCCCGAATTGGCCGAAGAAATCGAAGGCAAAATCCGTCAAGCAACCAAGCCTAGCGCTGCTCCGGAACCGGAAGCCCCTGCGGCCTAGTCCCTAATTTGGCCCGAATTGACATTTTGGGCATGAATTGTCCAAATTTGTGGTCAAAATGTGATTTATCCACGGTTGTGGCATTTGTTAAATTAGTGTAATCTAACTTTGCCCAACCTAAACCCATTAACCATGAACAAATTAAAATTGCTTGTCCTCTTTTTGGCCCTAGGCGTAGGTACCGCTCTGGCCCAATCCATTAACAAGCCGGTCAAAGGAGATCGATTGTTCGAACTTAGTGCAACCGGTATTAATAATATAGGTACCGGACTGAACACCACGGCTGGTGGGGTAATGCTCCGCGACTTCACGGCTGATAACAAAGTCCGTCGTATGGCAGCTAACCTCAACCTAATTTTAGATACCGATAGCGGAGGTAGTCGACGCTTAAATGATATCTCGTTGGCCTACGGTATGGAGAACCACATGAAGGGCTCAAAACGCATGTCAACTTTTTGGGGATACGCAGGTGGTCTTAACATGGGATCATTCGATAACATTTCCTTATCTGGAGGACTCTTTACAGGTTTCGACTACTACATTGCTGATGGACTCTACCTTGGAACCGAAGTAGGGTATAATGCCCTAATGACCCTTAGAGAAGGTGGTGAAACCACGTTTGTTTTTAGTCTTCCTGGAGCCAGAATGAACGGTGCTTTTCGTTTGGGTTATCGATTCTAATCCACTTGGGATTTAACCCAATTTTATTTCGAGCCCCGCCCAAAGCGGGGCTTTTTTTTAGTCCTCAATGAGATAAGGAGTCTTTCCATCGGTAATCACCACCTTGGCGTTGGGGGATTTGGCCAATTCGGTAAAGGCCTCAATGCTCCGAAGTTTGAGAATGTTATCGGTTAAGCCCTCGGCCAAGATTTTTTGGGCATCCCGGTTACCGTTGGCTTGAATAATCTTGCGCTCTGCTTCGAGCTTTTCGCTTTTGAGGACAAATTCCATGCGCATCGCCTCTTGTTCTGCTTGTAATTTTTGCTCAATTGAAGAGGCCAGGCCGACGGGTAGCTGTATGCTTTTCATAAGGACGGCCGTAATGTCAATCCCTTGAGGAGAAAGCACCTCGTTCATTCGGACTTGAATAGCTTTTTCGATATCGGAACGCATACCCGAATGCATGTCTTTGGCCAGATACTGGGCACAGATATCGGCGGAAGCCGAACGAAATACATTGGATATAATACCCCGAAACTCCAAACCAACGTTTCGAACCAAAGCAGGCGCTTTGGTCCGGTTGACCTTGTACAAAATGGAAATTTGGGAGGTAACGCTCAACCCTTCTTTGGAGGGCAGGCTAATGCTAAGTTCTATATCCTGGATTTGGAGACTGGTTTTGACCACTTTGGACGTTAGTGGAAAATACCAAACGACCCCTTGGGTCCGGGTTTTGTCAGATAAAACTCCCAGTTGCTGTTTCATGCCCACTTGGCCCGGTCGGATGACCGTGCAAGCATTCAAAATCAAAAAAGTGGCCAGAACCATCGTGGCCAAATAAGGGTAGGATTTCATAGCGTTTAGTATTTAGACAGGACTAAAACGCCAAAAATAACCCCTTGGTACAAAGCCACGACCTAGGAGGTCAAAAGCAGGGCCAAATAGCGAGGACGGCGGAAACCGGTCAAATGAACTTGGAAATATGTCGCCAATTCATGGAGAAACTCCGCAACATCTTGCTCAGAACGAAGACGGCCACCCAAAGCCTCGGCATACAAGGCACTGGAAACCGCACCCATGCGCCATGGCGTTTCCGGGCTGTCGGAAACCAGACTTACCCATGAACCGCTTTGGCCGTCCAACAAAAAGCCGGATTGGTACAACAAGGGGTCTGGCGCAAAACCCAAATGACGGCTAAGCCCAGCCAAACATTCAGCAACCACGGCCAGGGTATCGGATCGTAGATGGCCTTCCACCAACTGGGCAGAAAATTCATCGTAATAGGTGGCTTCGTTTTGGCCTTCGGCGAGAACCGACGCTAACCACTCCGCCATCAAAGCGTAGGCAACCAATTGCAAACCCTTGAGATCCCCCATAACCGGAGGGACCGGGTACATTTCGCGCACCCTTTGAACCTGGGAGGACGAAGCCCCAGCGGTAACCAATTCCAATTCTTGGAGTGGCCGTAATTGGCCAGATCGAAGCATACCCGGGGTGCTTCGTGATGCATAAACAGCAAACGAAAGGGGGCCGGACTCCCTTGTCCACAAATAAAGCATATACCGATGATCACGGTACGGCACATGCCGCAAGACCAATCCTCGGTGTTTGTGCATGGGGGTAAACGAGAAGGATTTTTACTCGTTGTTACGGGTTAGAACAACAACTTTGGCAACCACCGTTTGGGCGGAAAGATCAAAGCTATCAAAGGCCACCGAATGGACTAAGTAAACACCGCTGTTCACGCGCCGACCCGATGGATCACGAAGGTTCCAACTTACCTGACCTCCATCGGCTTTGGTTTGGTAGACCAATTGGCCGCTGGCGTTGGTGATTTTGATCCAGGCATCGGTCACCAAGCCCCTGACCGAAAGGTATCCGTCAAAGTCTGGTTCGACCGGATTGGGAAAAGCGTGTACATCGCCCTGAACCTGAACCCCTTGGGTTGCCGAAGACCGGTAACCCATCAGGCCCCTGTCGGTCCCAACCAACACTTCGCCGGCCACGGGATCCACGGCCAACGCCAGGATTTGGTCGGAAAGAAGAGGGGAATTACGGGTTGTAAACTGCGCCAAAAGTTGAGTGCACTCGGGGTTAAAAAGCCATAGCCCGTTGGTGGTGCCAAACCATTTGCGGTTAGCGCCATCAATCGCCATGGACATGATTTGCTCGGTCCCCAGCAAATAACCCACAAATTGCTCTTGCTGTATTTTGAGCCGGGTCGCATTAAAACTGCTTCGAAAAACAGCGGATGGATTGTAAAAAACAACAGGACCTTGAGAGGTTCCCAACCAAACCGCGCCATCCCTATCTATCGCCATGCAGATGACCTGGGAAGAAGGCAGGCCCCCGCTTCCTTCGTTCGTTGTTACGGTAACATAGCGCGTATTGCTTGCGTCCATGACCACTACACCGCCAGACCGGTTGCGCATCCATTTGTTGCCGGAGCGATCTACCAACATATCGAGCAATTCGGTTTGACCGCCTGTCCCAAAAGAATTCCAGGTACCGTTGGGGTAGCGCACCACCAAGGGCTTGGGTGCGCCAAAATTGCTCATCCACAGGGCCCCGGTGGCATCCATATCCACCCCACTCAAGCGGACCACGTTGGAGGTTCCTTGCTGAACCTGCAGGGCAGAATTGGTGGTATTGAACGCGCGCCCACTGTCGCCATCCACCTGCCACAAACCTTGGCCCCAAGTGGATAGCCAAACCCTGCCCTCGGTATGGGGGTCCGGGAACGCCCCTGTAACATCGTAGAGATTACCCACCCCCTTAAGGCTTTGACGGTTTAGGGCTCGCCAACGGTTGCCTTGAAGCCAAGCGGCCCCTGCCGGGTCAAAGGTGTTCCCAAAAACACTGCTGTAAGCCCCTCCAGCCACCGCAGTACCTCGAGCATGGGCCCTCAGCTGAAAAACTTTATCCGTCGAAGGGCCTTCGGGTTGGTAACGAAAAGTTTCCCAGGGTGTAAAGCGAAACAAACCGCCGCCTTGGTCTCCCATCCACACCTGGTAACCGTCGTACAACGCCATGGAGGGCGATACCACCCCGTCGGGTATGGGGTAATTGGAGGGAATCAAATTCTGATCGAAGCGCACCGTTCGAAACGCATTCACGACCAACAGTTGACCCGCAGATTCCCCTACAAAAACATTGTCCGCCCCCGCATTGACCACCAAACGTCGTTGCCCCCCGGCTTTGTAAAAAATCAAGGAATCGCCTTCAAAAGTGACCAGACTATCCCGATACAGGGCCAAACCGGGTATCCGTTGTGTTCCCAGAGCCGTATCCCTCTGCCAAAACTCAAAGCTTTGAAGATTAGGCGCATCCTGCCTTGCCCTGTAAAGCCCACTGTCGGTTGCCGCATACCAGTAGCCATCCTGGGACACCAAAGCATTGACCCCCAGGTAAGTTCCCTGGGGCCCAATAATAAACGTACTCCGAATCTCGGTTTTAGCCAGATCCAATTCGACCATCCCAAATCCATAACACAAATAAGCAAAACGCCCGGCCTGATGAATCGAGCGGATTTTTTTGCCTTGGGGTACATTGGCTTTGAGTACCGCATCCAATGCCAGCCATTGTCCGTTGCGGTACAGATCCAAGTTGCCGTTGGCATATCCCACCACCAAGGTTTGGTAGGTCGAGGAATAACTCAAGGCAGCAACCTCGACATCGTGCATACCGTTGACGCGGGTCAAGCGCTGCAATGAACCATCATCGGTATCAAAAACAAAAATCCCACCCGAACAACCGGCATAGACCCGGTTTCCTATTTTCTCAACACAGGATACTTTGTTTAGGGGCAAGTGGGTCCGCCATTGGCCAACCGCCACTTCCGGGTCTTCCTCGGAACCTAACCCGGAAATGGTTGCCGTTGTCCTAAACAACGGGATGGACAAGGCCGACGATGGGGGCTTGGCGGAGAGCCCTACCAAGAGGGCCATCAAAAGCCGTAGCGAATAGAGGGTCAGGGGACGCATGGTCGTTCGGCGAATCTACGCAAAAAAACCGCCGGAAACGGGTCCAAAAGGCCATCGCTTGGGCAGGATAGTGTAGTTTTGGGTGCCCCAAGCCTCCATGGTTCCCCATCCCCAACTTCTATGAGCGATTCTATTGGTCACGAGTGCGGTATTGCCCTGCTTCGATTGCGCAAGCCGATTTCGTATTACCAACGCCAATACGGCACCCCGTATTACGGGCTTCAGAAGCTTTACCTCATGATGGAAAAGCAGCATAACCGGGGACAAGATGGAGCAGGGGTTGCGACCATCAAATTGCAAGTGCCTGCAGGTACCCGGTACATCAGCCGTGCTCGCTCGGTTGCCGCCCAACCCCTCAAGGATTTATTTGAACGGATCTACCGAAATTTTAGCGAGGCCGGGGTGCAGGGACAGGATTTTGACCAAAATCTGGAACAAATGCAGGAGGCCCTGCCTTATTTGGGGGAATTGCTTTTGGGCCATTTGCGTTACGGCACCCACGGCAAAAACACGCTGGAAGCATGCCACCCTTTTTTGAGGCAACACAATTACCGAAGCAGAAACCTGGTTTTGGCAGGGAACTTTAACCTGACCAACGTGGATCGGCTCTTTGAAAAGTTAGTTAACCTGGGCCAACACCCCAAGGAAATGTCGGATACGGTCACCGTGATGGAGAATATCGGCCATTATTTGGACCAAGCCCACCGAGAGCTTAGTCAAGAACTGGGGCAGGATCCCGCCTGGGTGGATCGGAACGCCTTGGAAAAGGAGGTGGGCCGGCGTCTGGATTTGGTGCCTGTTCTCCGCAAGGCCTCCAGGGATTGGGACGGGGGATTTGCCATGGCGGGTTTGTTGGGCCATGGGGATGCCTTTGTGTTACGGGATGCGCATGGAATTCGGCCTGCATATTGGTTTGCCAACGATGAAGTCGTCGCCGTTGCCTCCGAGCGTCCTGCCATGGCGACGGCCCTGGGGGTTGATCCTGAGCAAATTCAAGAAATTCCGGCAGGTCATGCCCTTTGGATTCGGGCCGATGGCTCCTATGGTTTGCATCGGGTTTTTGAAGAAACGAGCAAGACCGCCTGCTCTTTTGAGCGGATTTATTTTTCGCGGGGTAACGATCCGCAGATTTACCGGGAACGCAAAAAACTTGGGGAATTGCTGGTCCCGCAGATTATGGAAAGTGTTGGTGGAGATTTAGATAACACCGTTTTTAGCTATATTCCCAACACCGCCGAATCGGCCTTTTTGGGCATGTTGCAGGGTTTGGAATCCCACCTGCATCATGCCCGCATTGAGGCCTTGCATCGCTTGGATCCGGAGGCCCTTAGAAAAAGGCAGGGTGATGATTATCAAGAATTTATGCAATTAATGGAGAGGCGACCCCGGGTCGAAAAAGCCGCTATC
>JBJTSS010000375.1:0-4188 GCA_046079785.1 Bacteroidota bacterium | reverse complement strand
AAAGATTTTTGAATTTTTGGTAAACCACATCCACCCCATCGCGGATGGCGACCACATCGGAAGATTGGCTCATGACTTCTAAACCGCGCTCAAAATCGTCCAATACCGGCAGCAGTTCGACGATGAGGTCTTTCCCGGCGTTGCGGAACAGGTCAATGCGCTCGCGCGCCATCCTCCTTTTGTAGGTTTCAAATTCCGATAGCAAGTACAGGTATTTTTGTTTGGACTCCTCCAGCTCGGCTTCTACGGAACGGGTTGACGGTTCTTGGGACGAAGATTCCGAGGCCGAGGATGCTCCCTCTGCAGGGGGCTCGTTCAAATTTTCTTGGTCAAAATCTTGGTTGTCAGACATTTAATTCTATTTTAATAGGATAGCGTTTGCTTTTGGAGAACGCAAATATCCTGCCAAGTTCGCTTACCCGTCTTTTTGATGGTTTTTTGTGCCAATATGTCAGCAAAATAGAATGAACCGCGGCCAGTTTGCGTTCCTTTTCAGGTCATTATTGCGTATCATTGACCTTCCAAAAATCCCCTTCATGGCCTCTAAACGCCCACTTCTACGCCGAATATTCCAAGTATCTTGCCTGTGCTTCAGTTTATGGGCATCTAACTTGTTCTCGGCGAATGCTGCAGAACCAACCCACGACCCTTTAGAGATTCGTTTGGCCTCTCCTCAGCCCTACAATGCAGACCGGCAAGCGGCTAAGCGGTCAAAGGAAGCTTGGCAAAATTTTTTCCGCCGCCACCCCCAATGGAATGTGCTGTTTGACGAACATACCGGACAGCCTCACCGCCTTTTTGGTCCCGCTGTGGCCTTAAACACGGGGTCAACTTCCTCAACTTCCTCGGAATCCCAAGCAACTGCTGAAACAAAGGCATGCATTTCCTTCTTAGAAAAGGAAATGGCCGGCTTTGATCTTCCCCTCCAAGAATTGAGAAACGGCCCGGCTTACGCATCCTCCAAATACCATTTCCGTTGGATGGAACAATGGCATCGCGGCATGAAAGTTATAGGAGGCCGTATCGGTTTCAAAACAAGCCCCGAGGGTGGCTTGGTTTGGCTGGCCTCCGAATTGCATCCCCGCATCCAATTCGATGAAGGCAGCCTGATCACCCCAGAACAGGCAAAACAAAGGGCATTGGAATCCCTGCCGACTGGATCGGTCGCGATGATAGAACCCGACATCCACATCCTACCTATCCCCGGCAAAGTGGCAGGAACCATGCTTTACCACCGGGTTTATACCCTAACCATCGAGGGGCAAAGACCCGGCGACCGTCCCTTTCGCTACCTCTGCCATGTGGATGCCGTGAGCGGGAAGGTTTTGATGCGCCAAGATCAGATCGTTGAATTTGCCCACGGTCCTGGTTCCAATGGCAATTTGACGATGGTCGGACGGGTATATCCCAAACATCCTTTTGCGCCCCTGGATTCCGCCAGACCGCTTCCTCATCTCAAATTCACGGTTGGCGGTAACACCTATTACACTTCAGCCAGCGGATCCTACGATTTGGGCTTGCCCAATTTGCCGGTCACCGGCACCTTTCCGCTAGAAGGCCGTTTTTCCAAAGTGGTTCAAGGAAATAACGGGACAACGACACCCACCTTTAGCCTCTTGATCGATGCAGCCCGCGATACCGTGCAGTACTTTGGTCGCGGAACGTCCACCAGTTTGTGGAACCAGGTTCCCCACCTGAGCGCCTATTACCATACCAACCGGGTACACGATTACATGAAGGGCTACCTGCCCAATTTTACCGCCTTGGACATCCCCTTAACCACCAAGGTCGAAAGAACCGACGGGAATTGCAATGCTTTTTTTAATGGCAATAGCATTAATTTCTATACCCAGGCTGCGGGTTGCAATACCCTTGCCATTGTTGCGGATGTGGTTTACCACGAATACGGTCACGCCATTACCAATTATTTCTACAATGCCTTGGGGACTCCGTTTCGTAACGGCGCCGTTGGCGAAGGCTATTCCGACGTCTACGCCATCACCTTGACCGATACCCCGGTTTTGGGCGTTGGTTTTAACATCACCAATCCCAACTTAATCGTCCGTCGATACGATATCAACCCCAAAATCTATCCGCAGAACCTTGTAGGTCAAGTGCATGCCGACGGAGAAATCATTTGCGGCGCATGGTGGAGAACCGCCAGGAATATGAACAGCAATGCCGGCATGATGGCGATTTTTAGCGAGTCCTTGTACGGTTTGGCCAATGGACCCAACGGGAGCGAAGGGGTGGTGTATACCGATATTCTTATTGATGCCTTGCAGGCCGACGATAACGATAACAATTTATCCAACGGAACCCCGAACATGACGGCCATCATTCAGGCCTTTGCGTTTCATGGTATTCGTATGTTGGCCAACATTCAATTTCAATACAATCCTTTACCGGATGTGCCGGCCTTGACCCCATCGTCCATCAACCTGGCTTTGAATATCACCCCGCCTTTTAACAGCTTGGTGAGCGGAGCTCGGCTGATTTACCGCCTCAACAACAACCCCCTAAGCAGTTGTGATACCGTGGCGTTAACCCAAGGAGTCACCGGAAATTATACCGGCACCATTCCCGGTCAACCCCGAGGCACGATTGTCCGCTACTATGTTGGTCTCACCGATTTGACCGGTGTGTCCGGAGGTTCGTACCCACCCTTCTCCGACCTAAGTTCCAACCCGGGGCTATGGTTCAACTATTTGGTGGGCTTCCAAAACCTGACCAACCTGGATTTGGAAAACCCTGCCTTGGATAGCACATGGTTGATTGGCTGGTCCACCGACAACGCAACCACCGGGCGTTGGGAGTTGGGCGTTCCTGTTGCTTCCTACACCACTCCCGGAAATCCGGCCACCATCGTGCAGACCGGCAGCAATGCCACCCCTGGTGGGACTCGCTGTGCCTTTACCGGCAATGCTTTCCCCGGTGATGACCCCGATACCGAAGATGTCGATGGCGGGCGAACCACCTTGCGGACCCCCAACATGGACCTAAGCAACATGACCGATCCCGTCTTGGCCTACCATCGCTGGTTTACCAACGATACCGGCGACAACCCGGGTTCGGACTTTTGGGAGGTCTATATTAACAATGGCACGACGACCTGGAAATTGGTCGAGCGCACCAACCGCAGCGACCGTCAATGGCGTCGAAATGTCTTCAAAGTCAGCGATTACGTTACCCCCAATGCCACCGTTCAACTCCGTTTTATTGCCAACGATCAGGCTCCGGCCAGCATCGTCGAAGCGGCCGTGGACCGAATTCAAAGTTTTGTTATGGCTTTTGGTGCTGACGCGACCTCTTCTGAGTCGCCGAAGATTCGTCTCTTCCCCAATCCTTTCCGCAACCAATTGGTTTTGGAACAACATTCATTATCTGCCGGAGATTTCTATTTGGAATTGACCACCGCCGATGGCCGTACCGCCCTGCTTCATCCCTTGCAAACATCGGTAGGACCCAACCGTTGGGAAATCGATACCCACGAATTGCCCGCAGGCCTTTATTATGCCAGGTTGCTGGATAACAACGGAGGTTCATCGGTGGTCAAACTGATCAAAAAGCCCTAAAAATCATCCATGAAGGTATCCTACCGCTGGTTATGCCGGTATTTTGATTTGGAGCCGGATTCCAACGAGTTCCCCGCGCCCTCCAGCGTTGCATCCGCATTGACCTCTTTGGGTTTGGAAGTGGAGGACGAAGAGGTGATCGGTCGTAGTCCTGAACAACTCCAGGGACTCTTGGTTGGGGAGGTGGTGGAGTGCATGCCCCACCCCGGGGCGGACCGATTGCGCTTGACCCGGGTTCATGTGGGGGCCGATGAGCTCTTGAGCATCGTCTGCGGGGCACCTAACGTCCAAAAGGGCCTCAAGGTTGCGGTAGCCCCTGTTGGTTCAACCCTGTATCCCCTCAAGGGAGAACCCATCACCATACGCTTGGCCAAAATTCGGGGGGAGGTGAGTCAAGGTATGTTATGCGCAGAGGATGAACTGGGGCTGGGACCCGACCACGATGGTTTGTTGGTCTTGGATGAATCTGCAAAGCCGGGATGTCCTTTAATCGATGTTTTGTCCGAGCCCATGGATTGGATTTGGACACTGGGCATAACACCGAACCGAATGGACGCCCTTAGTCATTACGGGGTGACCCGTGATTTGGGTGCCGCTTTGGGGTTACCTGTCC
>JBJTSS010000374.1:0-1498 GCA_046079785.1 Bacteroidota bacterium | reverse complement strand
AGTATAAAGCAGTTGGTGGGCGGAGCCGGTGAGGAAACCGTCTTGGCCCGGGTTGGGGAAGGAGTGGTATCCTCCATTGGTTCGGCCTTGAACCACAAAGAAGTTTTGGAGAATCCGGATAAAATCTCCAAAGTGGTTCTTAACAAAGGTTTGGATGCGGGTACGGCTTTTGAGATATTGTCTATCGATATAGCCGATGTGGATGTTGGTAAGAATATTGGCGCGGGTTTGCAGACCGACCAAGCCGAAGCGGACAAAAAAATAGCCCAAGCCCGTGCCGAAGAAAAACGCGCCATGGCGGTCGCTTTGGAACAGGAATTCAAGGCCAAAACCCAGGAGGCGCGGGCCAAGGTAATTGAATCGGAAGCCCAAATCCCATTGGCCATGGCCGATGCTTTTCGACAAGGTCGTTTGGGGATAATGGACTATTATCGTATGCAGAACATCAAAGCCGATACCGATATGCGGGAGTCCATTGCCAAGCCCGGTTCGACAAGCACGCCGGGTTAAGGTTCATTACCTAAAAACCATAGAAAGAATAAACCGCACGACCACCGTTTTTGTCGAAACCTTCGATGACAGTTTGACCACGAACATGGGCCAAAGCGTCGATAACTTCCCAGGGGGTTTGAATCGCTTTTTTGTTGATGTGGGTGATCACAAATCCCTCCCGCAGACCCATTCGGCTTAGGGTTCCCGCCTGGACGGAGGCGATTCGGACACCGTTGGGGGTCTTGAGTCGATCCAATTCGTATTGACTCAGTGGTTCCAATTCACAACCCAAATCGGCCGAGCGCACCAACTGGTTTTTTTGAATTTCGGTGTCACCGTTGAGATTCGTTAGGCGAACTTTTTTGGTCATTGGTTTTCCTTGACGTTCCAAGTGAACTTCAATGGATTCTCCGGGGTGATGATAACTCAACTGTTCGTCAAAATCGGCTTTGGTACGAATGGGCATTTTATCCATACCAACCATAACGTCACCGGCTTGTAGGCCTGCATCTTTCGCTCCCCCAACGGTACTTACCGAGGTGATGACTACACCATTTAGGCGATCAATTCCCGCATCCTTCCTAAGTTTTTCGTCCAAATCCGCTACTTCTATTCCCATGAAGGCCCGCTGAACTTTGCCGTATTCTTGGAGGTCGGCCACGACTTTGCGAACAATATTGGCAGGTATGGCGAAACCATAGCCGTTGTAGGAGCCCGTTTTGGAAAGAATGGCGGTGTTGATGCCCACCAAGGCGCCTTGGGTATTGATGAGTGCACCACCCGAATTTCCTGGGTTGATGGCCGCATCGGTTTGGATAAAGGCTTCGATGGGGAACATATTGTTGAGCAAATTCAAATTTCGACCTTTGGCCGAAACAATCCCGGCTGTCACCGTCGAGGTTAAATTGAAGGGATTCCCAACAGCCAAAACCCACTCACCGACCCGCAGTTCCGAAGAATTGGCAAAGGGCAGAAAGGGTAGACCGCTACCATCAATTTTGAGCAA
>JBJTSS010000373.1:0-2043 GCA_046079785.1 Bacteroidota bacterium | reverse complement strand
CTGACCCTGCCTGGCAAGGACAGAAAAGCCAGAAGGCCTAATAGCAAGAATAAGGATTTTTTAATTTCAATAATTTTTCTTCAAATTTCTTTGGCTTGTTTTACCGACTTATGAAGCCAAAGTCAACTTGAGGTAAAGAATCCTGAAAGACCGTGTTAAGGACGGCCCGTTAGGACCGATGTTGATAGGAGCTGTTGTTGGGGATGGGAAGGCCTAGTTTACCTTTGACCTATCCCAGCATGGCCAAACTTCCAGACTTCAAACCCATCCAAAAAGCCTTGGGTTGGTCCGTCCTTCAGTCGGTTTACAAACTTGGGGGGCTTTACGGTGTCGGTAAGTTGATGGCTTTGTGGTTTGGTCCAGCCGGCCTGGCCCTGATCGGGCAGTTTCAAAATTTATTGTATTTGCAACAAAATGCCGGTGGGGCCGCAGTTCACAACGCCTTAATTCAGGGTTTGAGCCGCCTCCAAGGCGAGCAACGCGACCCAAACCCCTTGCTCCGGGAAGGTATGGCCTTGGGAATCGCCTTGAGTCTAGCGGTCAGTGTTCTTTGGTGGGCCTTGATGCCATGGGTCCTAGCTCCCATTTTGGGCGAAAATTTCCCCCTGACCTTGGCCTGGGTTCTCCCCTTGACCGTTCTCGGCTCTACCTTTTGGGCTGGGGCCTTGGCCCAGGCGTCCTCCCAAGGTCATTACCGAAGAAATGCCCTGCTCAACATGGCCCAAACCAGCAGCACTCTCCTGTTTTTTGGAATTTTGGGGTACCGATGGGGGCTTTACGGGGCTTGCTTGGGCTTGGGACTCGCCCAAATACCACCGGCTCTCTACGCCTACTTTCAACTCAAGCGCTATTCTCGCAGCCTCCATGGACCATGGGCCTCCATCATCGTTTCATTCGCCCAACTGCGGCATTCTCGGTTATGGCCCTTGGTTGTCATGGCCCTTTATTCGGTAGGGGTAACCCAGGTGGTCTTGGTAATCATTCGTACGCATTTGTTTGCGGAATTCTCGGCCGAAACCGCGGGATGGTGGGAAGGGGTACAACGCATTGGTAACCTCTGGGTTCCGGTCATTTCTACCCTTATGACTTCGCATTTTTTACCTTCCCTAAGCCAAGCCAAGGATCGATCAACCTATACCCGACTTTCTTGGCAAGCGGCCTTGATTTCATCAGGCCTGGTCGGTCTATACGCCCTGGCAGTTTGGCTCTTGGGGGATAGGGCGGTGACACTGCTGTTCAGTCAAGACTTTCATCCGATGTTGGCTGTCTTGCCCCTGCATCTGGCCACGGATGTACTCAAAGCAGGGGTTTGGGGATTACACAACGCGATGCTGGCCCGTCAAAAAGCCTCCTGGCTCCTGTTCCTTGATCTTGGATTTCAAAGCGCCTATGTCCTTGGTGTCCTTTGGGCCACACCCCGGTATGGGTGGGAAGCCGCGGTGGGGGTCTATGCGGCAGCCATGGTACTGAATGCCTTAATTACCATCGTGTTATGGAAAAAAATTCAAGTCCAAAGTCCTCACTAATTCCTAAGCCAACCCCAACCTCCATGGAATCCTACCTTCATAAACCATCGGACTATTTTGAACATGCGCGGAGGGATGTGCTTCAATGCCTTGGTTCGGTACAGGGGAAATCCATTCTCGAATTGGGAGCAGGGGGAGGATACACCCTTGCCCACGCCAAATCGAGTGGGCAAGCCCAGTATGTAGCCGGTGTCGAATTAATGCGGTTGGAGGGAACCGAGCAAGAAAATCCTTGCATTGACGAATTTTATATCCAAAACCTGACGGACCAACCGCCAAATTTTAGACAAAAGTCCTTTGATGTTTTGTTATGCCCGGATGTCTTGGAGCATCTGGTAGATCCGTGGAATGTGTTACAAACGTATTCAACCTTCCTCAAACCCGGGGGAAGGCTGATGATCTCGATTCCCAATATTCGAGAAATTACGGTGTTATGGAAAATTGCGGTAAATGGCGATTTTGGCTATACACCCGATGGCATTTTGGACCAGACCCATTTGCGTTTTTTTGCCCGAAA
>JBJTSS010000372.1:0-2257 GCA_046079785.1 Bacteroidota bacterium | reverse complement strand
CTCCTGGGTTTGGATGCATCCCCCGTTGTGGTTTTGGGTTCGACTTCGCTGATCATGGACGGTATGGCCGGTCCCCCGTAGGAGGCTTTGATTTTGAAACCGTTGTACGAAGGAGGGTTATGGCTGGCGGTCAGGATCACTCCGGCATGGGCCTGGTGTTGTACGGTACCCAACGAAACCATAGGGGTTGAAACAAAATCGTTGGAATCCCAGAGAACCTTGACCCCGTTTTGGGCCATGACCAAGGCGACTGTTTCGGCAAACATCCGTCCACCAAAGCGGCAATCCGAACCCAAAACCACAACGGGGGATGCATCCAAACCCAGGAGCCAGGTTGCCGTACCTTGTGCGACCCTGGCCACCTGATCCACCGTAAAATCTTTGGCGATGAGGGCTCGCCATCCGTCTGTTCCAAATTTGATATTCATGGTTCAAAGATAAAACCCACCCAAGGCAGACCAAGCAGACGTATTTTTGGGGTATTCAAGCCCTTTACCGTGAAAACCAACCCAATCGAAGAAGATTTGTTGCACCTGGTAACCCTTAGAAATCGTCTAGCCGAAATGGGTTATGCCGACCCGGAATACGACGATGCCGAGGACGAATTGCTGGATGCCGAGGATGCCTTTAACCGGGAACACGGACCCTACTTGGAAAATATTCTCGGCCAAATGCATCAATTGAATTTTCCAGGCCAGGATGTTCTTTTGCCAACCGCCTACATGGCCGCCGTTTACCGGGATTCGGTGGTGGAAGAAGGCGCGTTCGAACTCCCCATGGACGAAGGGGTTTTGGTCGATTGGGAAACGGCAGGTCAACCCTCTCGCAAAGCCAAATTGGTTTTGGTACCTTCCCCGATTCGTTGGATGTTTTTTGATGGCGAAGGGCTTCAATGCCTTTGGTCCATCGATGAACCGGATCAGTTCCGATCCCCTCAAATCTCTAACCATGATCAATAAGGGGTTGGTTTTCCCCTTAGGTCTGGTCCTTTTGGGCTTGTGGATGGCCTCTTGCGATCCCAAGCCCCCGCAACCTCCCCAAAACCAAAACGTGGGGTTGTATTTCCTTTTGGATCATCGCTACGACACGTCCGCCTTGGTCCTAAATCAATCGTGGTTACCCACGTTGTTAAACCAGGTCGAAATCAACCATTGCCAGTATTACCTCAGTGGTTTTGCTTTGCAACGTAGCGATAGCTCCTGGTTGGAATTTCCGGACGCTGTTTTTTACGCGGATTTGGAGCGGCAACTCAAGCCCCGCTGGCTTTTGTCATCAACCCTACCTAGCGGAACCTACACGGCCTTTCGTTTTCGTGTGGGTTTGGATTCTTTGAGAAACCATAGCGATCCGGCGGCCTGGCCTCCATCGCATCCTTTGTCTCTATTGAACAGCGCCCACATGCATTGGAATTGGAATACGGGGTATATTTTCTTCAAAATGGAAGGACAATACCAACGCCCTACTTTGCCCATTAACGGAGGGTTTTCGTACCATTTGGGAGGGGATGAAATGGCACGGACCGTTACCCTTCCTTTCGCCCCAACCAGTCTGGAAGGAAGAAGCGCTGATTTATTGGTGCATTTGCGGATGCGTGGATTTTTTGATGGAACGCATACCCATTACATTACCGATTCCTCTTCGTTTTCGCACTCCTCGTTGGGTGACCGGGTGGCTTCTAAACTGGCCTACAATTTAGCATCCGCCTTTGTTTGGCGAGGTGTGGTTCGGCCCTAATTTTCTGCGATGCCTATGAATCGTGGGTTATTTGCATTTTTGAGTTTCTTCTTTGGGGGGGGTCTCTTGGTTTTGGTATCCTGCGGGCCGGATGAACCGGTCAAATACCCCAAGCCAACCACTTTTGCCCCGGATATGCCACCACCCGGTTTGGGTTTTCCTAACCTCCCTTGGCCATCGGATAACCCGCCCACCGTCGAAGGAGTTGCTTTGGGTCGCCGGCTTTTTTTTGATCCCCGTTTGAGTTCCGATTATACCATTTCTTGCGCTTCGTGTCACCATCCCGATCAGGCCTTTTCGGATACCGTGGTGTACAGCCGTGGGGTAGGGGGAGCCTTGGGTACCATGAATGCGATGCCTTTGTTTAATTTGTTATGGGCTAATCGTTTTTTTTGGGATGGACGTTCTCCTCATCTGAGGGACCAGGTTTTGCAACCCATCCAGGATCCAATCGAAATGCACCTCCCACTGGCTACGGCCTTGGATCGCTTATCTGCCGATCGCAGTTACCTGGATGCGTTTG
>JBJTSS010000371.1:0-1049 GCA_046079785.1 Bacteroidota bacterium | reverse complement strand
GATGGTTTAGAATCGGAAATGGGAGAACGCCTTGTTGGCTTCGGCCATACGGTAAGTGTCCTCCTTCTTTTTGACGGCGGCCCCTTCTCCCTTGGATGCCGCGATAATTTCGGCAGCTAACTTATCGGTCATGGTCTTTTCGTTACGCTTGCGCGCATACCCTATCAACCAGCGCATGCCCAATGCTTGTTTGCGGTTGGGCTTGACTTCGACAGGTACCTGAAAGGTGGAACCACCAACGCGGCGGCTTTTGACCTCCACGCTCGGCATAACGTTATTCAGGGCACGACGCCATACCTCGATACCGGGCTCGGATAATTTCTTTTCGATGTTCTCGACCGCTTGATAAAAAATCTGGCTGGCCGTGCTTTTCTTCCCATCGTACATCATGTTGTTGATGAACTTGGTGACGATTTCGTCCCGGAATTTGGGATCCGGTTCAACAAAACGCTTCTTGGCGGAGGTTTTTCTCATGACTGTACCTTAGAATCAATTACTTTTTGCCGCCTTTGCCTTTGGTTGGCGCTGCAGCTTGTTTCGCTTTGGCCCCGTATTTGGAACGGCCTTGTTTACGGCCGTTAACCCCAGCCGTATCCAATGCACCACGGATAATATGGTAACGAACCCCCGGTAGGTCTTTGACACGACCACCGCGGATCAAAACAATCGAGTGTTCTTGCAAATTGTGACCCTCCCCTGGAATGTAGGCGTTCACCTCTTTTTGGTTGGTGAGACGAACACGGGCCACTTTGCGCATGGCCGAATTGGGTTTTTTGGGGGTTGTGGTGTAGACACGGGTACAGACCCCGCGGCGCTGAGGGCAGGAGTCCAGGGCAGGGGATTTGCTCTTATCCGCCTTGTGTTCCCGGCCATTTTTGACCAATTGCTGAATGGTAGGCATGGTGTTTGGTTTCTGGTAACGTTGTCCGACCCCTATTTTTGAGGGAGTGCAAAAGTAGAGGATTTTGTGTGTAAATCCAAAGGTATCGGCCATTTTTTTAAACAAAATCGGGGATTTCAAGGGCTTTATCCACAATCCCAAACCCCCT
>JBJTSS010000370.1:0-2538 GCA_046079785.1 Bacteroidota bacterium | reverse complement strand
TCTTTGAAGACCTTTTTGATTTAGGTCAAAACGGCAACCGCTGGAGCCACCAACCCCAATCAGCAACAGCATTGCCTGTACGTAGCGATATCGCCAACCTTATCTGGTGTCATCAAAATCTTCGCTTCAAGCAGGGAGCTTATCTTGTCCGATGGCAGGCTCCGGATGCCTTGGTGATCGAACGGCAGGGAAAAGCTTTGATCGCCATGAACGATCACTGGAGTGCATGGCAAAACTTAACCGGTGTTCAAACATCATGGGCAGACGGTACGGTACTCATGGATTACTCTGGGGCCACTGCGACTTCATCCACCGTATACGGTGGCGGCAAGGTCAACCTTGCCATACCGCCATGCAATGGGACAGCACCCAACGGGCGAAAAGGATACAGTGTTTGGGCCCCTGTTGGCGCGACAACATCGCCTTATGTTCGACCTGCAAAATCAACCACCCAGGAGTGGGAAATGGACAATGACTTGGGCGATTCACACACCTCGAGTTTGCAGCAAGGCGGAAAAACTCCCCAACAAAGTGTGGCTTGCCGCGTAGTTGGTCGTGTATTTTGTCAAAAAGATAGCCTGTCCACCGTGGAAATCTTTATTCAAGACACCTCCGCCAACCTAACCTTGGATATTTTGGACCAAAGCTGTGAGCTCTTTCAGCAATTCCTTGTCAACAACGGCCAAGTAGTTTCATTTTTACCGAATCAAAGCGGCTGGTTTACCCTAAGGATTCGCAATTCGTCGGCTACACAAAATGCTCAGAAGGTATGGATAAAAGCCACCTACACCTCCCCCCAGGTGGCCGCGGTCCAAACCGCCAAGAATCTGTGCAGTTGCCAAGGGAATGGGGATTTGACCTTAACAGTCAACTACCACAATGGTTCCCAAACCCCGCTGCATCAGCAAGCCTTTCAGCTCCAATTGAGCCCTCAAGTGATGTGGTCTGGCAGAACCGGAAGCAACGGACAAGCCGTCGCGAACGGCCTAATGGCTGGTGTATATCAACTAATATGGTCCGACTCTTTACCCTGGGGAGGGGTCAATGCCGCCGATGCCTTGGCTATTAACCGCCATTTTGCGGCAACCAGCCTTCTGCTTGGCTTGTTCAAAAAAGCAGCGGATGTGAACGGAAACGGAAGCATCAATTCTACCGACGCCTTATTGGTCAGCCGGCGATTCACGGGAAGCATTACCTCGTTTTCAAGCGGGAATTGGGTTTTTGATCGCACAAACCTATCCTTGAGTCCTGGTATCAATGCAAAATCGGTCCTTGGCGTTTGTGTTGGCGATGTGAACGGGAGCCATATTCCTTGAGTTTACAAGGGTTTTTCAGCCCCGAACAAACCAAGTCAAGCGTCCTTTAAGGTATTACGATTAATTTTCGTAGTCGAGGGCTAATTTCATAGGGGTATTCCTTAACTTTACAAGGATTACCACGTCGAAAACCCTATAAATACGCTCAAACCGCCTTTTTTACACTTCAAATTCTCGATCTATGCTGCGTAAAACCTACTTTTCGTCGATTTTCTTTTTGTTGATTGGGTTTTTGATGGCACGAAATGTGTCCGCTCAAAACATTACCGCCACCATTGGAACCTTCAATTCAGCGAACTGTGCGGTTGGTGACACCGTGGTTCTGCCCATCACCACCAGCATGGCTGCGGGTATTACAACAGGGGCCATTTCCTTGGCTATCGATTACGACACGACCAAGCTTCAATGCATTAGTGCAGTAACAGGCCTTAATTCAGCCATTTCCGCTGGTTTTTTGAGCAATTGCGGACTATTTTCCAACCAAAACCCCAACGGAGTTTACAGTGCTACAACCCGCCGACAATTCCGTGCTGCGTGGTTTGCTTTGGCCCCTGTTTCGGTAAATGGCGTGTTGTTCAATGTCCGCTTTAGGGTCCTTGCTACGGGCAATACCCCCATCAATTGGGATATCGCCACCGGTGGTAATTGTGAGTTTGCCGATGAGTTTGCTGATGTCATTCCCAATGTTTCATTCGTTAATGGAGGCATAACCTGCGGTTCAGCTGGCCCACCCCCATGCACCCCCCCTACGGCCACCATTACCGCTGCAGGCAATACGTCCTTCTGCCAAGGAGGTTCGGTCGTCCTCAACGCTAATACGGGTACCGGCCTAACCTACCAGTGGTCCCTTAATGGATCCAGTATTTCTGGTGCAACCAACGCGTCATATACCGCCAATTCGACTGGTTCTTATACCGTAACTGTATCCAATGCGCCCACCTGCTCCGCAGTTTCTGCTGGAACTACAATAAGCGTATCAAACAATAATACCATCAGTTTAACATCTGCCAACGGCACCAATAACCAATCCGTCACCGTCAACTCAGCCATCACAGGGATAAGCTACAGCACGACCGGAGCAACGGGTGCAACGGTGTCAGGTCTTCCCAACGGGGTAAGTGGCTCGTGGTCAGCAAATACCGTTTCAATTGTTGGTTCGCCAACCAATACGGGCTCGTTTACTTATACCGTGACCATGACGGGGGGCTGTACTGGCGGTACC
>JBJTSS010000369.1:0-13197 GCA_046079785.1 Bacteroidota bacterium | reverse complement strand
CAAAACAGCCCGCCGCTTTATCCAAGATTTGCCTTCCAATCAACAAGCCACCCTGATTCCGGTTGGCCGCAAAGGGGCTGACTTTTTTAAACGGTCGGATTTGCCCAAGGATTTGCGCTTTAAGGATCTCATGCTCAAAATCCGCTACCAAGCCACCGCCGAAATGGCCGAAGAAATCAGCCAAGCCTTTGTGGCCGGGGAATACGATAAAGTGGTGGTGATTTATAGCGAATTCAAGAATCCGGTGGTTCAGTATTATAAGGTAATGCCTTGGCTTCCCCTTCAGGCGGAGTCGGATACGTCAACCGCTTCTGTTTCGGCGAGCCAAGATGCTCAGGCGGATTATTTGTACGAGCCCGGTCGGGAAGCGATTGTGCGGGATTTGTTACCGTTTTCGCTGGCCATCGAACTTCACAAAGCCATGCTGGACACCCAAGCCTCGGAGCATGGCGCCCGCATGACGGCCATGGACAAGGCCACCGAAAATGCAGGAGATTTGTTACGGGAACTTCGCTTGCAGTACAATCGCGCTCGTCAGGCCGCGATCACGACCGAAATCACGGAAATTGTCGGCGGGGCTGCGGCTTTGGCCGGTTAATACCGTACCCGCTCGCCGGGGTCTTGGTTGTTTTATTTTGGATTGGTTATGTTGGACCTCGTTTTTGGATTAAACGAATTGGAGTCCGTTGGACAGGCCTTGTTGGAGGACGCGGCGATTCGTCGTGGAGGTTTGAAGCCGGTAGTCGTAGCGCTTTTGGGGGAAATGGGTGCAGGGAAAACGACCCTATTTCGTGCCATGGGCCTGGGATTGAATTGTGATCCTCTACCAACCTCGCCCACCTATGCTTTGATGCAGGAATACAGGACCCCCAACGGTGGAATTTTGCTGCATGCCGACCTCTACCGTCTTGGTCATCCCGAGGAGTGGCTGACCTTGGACCCGGATAACGCCATGAAAGAGGCTGATTGGGTTTGGTTAGAATGGCCCGAGAATGCAGGTCCATGGCTGCCGGAGCATACCTTGTACTATCGTTTGGAATCCCTTCAGGACGGGGCCGCAAGACGATTGTATGCCGTTGATACGCCCAACCTCCTTTTTACTTAAATTCGTAAGGACATGAACGCTCCCGAAACCCTGCGATCTCCGGTGTCTACATCCATTCGATCCACGGGCCTACGTATTGGAATACCCTGTGAACGAGGCTTTCAGGAAAACCGGGTGGCCATCACACCGCAGGGGGTATCCCTGTTGGTGCATAATGGTCATCAGGTGGTGGTGGAACGTGATGCCGGCGTCCCCAGTTTTTTTAGCGACCAGGCCTATGCCGATGCCGGGGCTCAATTGGCCGATGGACCCGCTGAAATTTATGCGTGTCCTGTGGTGGTCAAGGTTGGGCCGGTCCCTGCCGAGGAATGGGGCTACCTTCGTTCGGGCCAAGTTGTTTTCTCGGCCTTGCACCTTCCAGGTTTGGAGGTTGATTACCTAAAGGAATCGATAACCCGTCGTATTACCGGAATTGCCTACGAGCATCTGACCGATCGCAGTGGTTATTTGCCGGTTGTTCGTTCAATGAGTGAGATAGCCGGGACCATGGCCATTTTGATTGCCTCCGAATACATGAGCAATCAATACCAGGGGCGTGGTCGTTTGCTGGGCTCTGTCAGTGGGGTTCCTCCAACAAGGGTTCTTGTGCTGGGTGCGGGGACCGTCGCCGAACAAGCAACCCGTACGGCTTTGGGCTTGGGCAGCGAAGTAGTGGTTTTTGATAATTCGTTACGCAGGTTACGCCGCCTTCAGGCTGCGGTGGGTCGTCCGGTATACACTTCGGTTTTGCATCCCCAACTCTTGACCGAACAATTGGCCATGGCGGATGTGGCGGTTGGGGCCATGGGGGCTAGAAACGGCCGCACCCCCATGGTGGTTACCGAAGACATGGTTCGAGGCATGAAAACAGGTTCGGTCATTGTCGATGTCAGTATCGACCACGGGGGCTGTTTTGAAACCTCTCGGTTGACCAACCATACCCGTCCCGTTTTTGAGCAGTACGGGGTCATCCATTACGGTGTCCCCAACATTACCTCCAGGGTTTCCCAGACCGCTTCGGAATCCTTGAGCAATATCATGACACCCATTCTCCTGGAGGCCGGACAGCGTGGGGGTATGGAAACCAGCTTTTGGTTGGAACCTGGGCTGAGGGCAGGGGTTTATTGCCATCAAGGTCACTTGACGCAGCGTTATTTGGGAGAAAAATACGGGCTCTCGTGGACCAGCATGGAGGCGATGATGGGCTCGGGGATGTAAAAAAGGGCCTCCTGACCCTATACTCCCCTTTTGTTTAACTTTTTTGAAAAAAAATTCAACAAACGCTTGTTTTTTGGTTTTTTTCTGTAAGTTTGTTTAACGAAATTCAAAAAAGGTTAAACAAATGGATACCAACTTTACCGATCAGGTCGCTACCCACGCCCTCGCCCTCAAAGGTTATGCCTTGTTTTTGACCCAAAACAAAGAGGATGCCCACGATTTATTGCAGGAAACCTACCTCAAGGCATTTTCGAATCGTGATCGCTTTGCTCCGGATACCAACCTCAAGGGATGGCTGTATACCATTATGAAGAATACCTTCATTAACAATTACCGGCGCAAGGTAAAGCGCAATACGTTTAGCGATCAAACCGACCAGGATTACTACATCAACCAACCCAGTCAGCGCATTCCCAACCAGGCCGAGTCCAAAATGGTCATGGATGATCTCAACAAGGCCATCGCTCTTTTGCCGTTTGAGTTACGTGAGGCGTTCATGCTCAATTTCAAAGGGCATAAATACCAGGATATCGCCGATCAATTTGGGATACCCATTGGTACTGTCAAAACGCGGATACACTTGGCCCGCAAAGTCCTCAAGCGTAAGCTTTCCGTTTACGGGGACCAGTACGGCTTGAACGCGGCCTAGTTGCCGTTGGGGTCGCCGTTGACGATCTCTTTTTTGATTTTTCAAAACAAGGCGCTCTATAGGGTTGTTATACCCGTATGAGTCGTACCAATCCCAGTAAATCCCAAGTGGTGGTGGTGGGTTCGGGTTTTGCTGGGCTATCCGCGGCAACCGTCCTTGCGTCCCAAGGCTACCGCGTTCGGTTGCTCGAAAAGAACAGTGAACCCGGTGGTCGTGCCAGGGTTCTCAGTGCAGAAGGTTTTCGTTTTGACATGGGCCCGTCTTGGTATTGGATGCCCGATGTCTTCGAGCAGTATTTTGGACTTTTTGGTCGGAAGGTTTCGGATTATTACGATCTGGTTCGCCTCGATCCTGCCTACACCATCGTTTATGGGCCAGACCAGCGCTTGGTGGTACCCGCTCAGGCCGAAGCTTTGGAAGCCCTCTTTGAGTCCTACGAAAAAGGGGCGGGGCTACGACTTCGCTCGTTTCTCAAGCAAGCGGCCTACAAATACGAAGTAGGGATTAGGGACTTGGTTTTTAAACCGGGACGTAGTCTTGGGGAGTTTCTTAGCCCTCGTCTAATTTGGGATGTGTTGCGAATGGATGTTTTTAAATCCATGGCGTCCCATGTCCGTTCCCATTTCAAACATCCTCATTTGGTACAAATGATGGAATTTCCCGTTTTGTTTTTGGGAGCAACGCCACAGAATACCCCGGCTTTGTATAGCTTAATGAATTATGCGGACTTAGGGCTGGGGACCTGGTACCCCATGGGGGGTATGGGCAAAATTGTGGATGGCATGGTTTCTTTGGCGGAGGAATTGGGAGTAGAAATACATTACAACCAAGAGGTTACATCCATAACATCCACGGGAAATCGAATCCGTACCGTGGTAACGGCTACCCAGGAATTTGAGGCCGATGCCGTGGTGGTGGGTTCCGATTACCGACATTTTGATCAGGAAATTTTACCTTCCCAACATCGAAATTATTCAGCTTCGTATTGGGATAAGCGGGTTTTGGCTCCTTCGAGTTTATTGTTTTACCTGGGGCTTTCCAAACGTTTGGAAGGCTTGACGCATCATACCTTATTTTTTGATGAGGATTTTGGATTGCATGCCGAAGAAATCTATACCCGTCCCCAATGGCCTACCAAGCCGCTTTTTTATACCTCTTTGGCATCCAAAACCGATCCAGGGGTTGCGCCCGATGGTATGGAGAATTTGGTCATTCTTGTTCCTCTGGCCCCTGGTCTAGAAGACACGGATGAAATGCGCGAAAAGTATTATCATTTGGTCATGGATCGCTTTGAGCGCCTGACCGGTCAAGCGATTCGCAGCCATGTGGTTTATCGCAAATCCTATGCTCACCGTGATTTTGTGAACGATTACCATTCCTTCAAAGGCAATGCGTATGGCTTGGCCAATACCCTGACCCAAACCGCCTTGCTCAAACCCTCTTTGAAGCACAAATCCCTGTCCAACCTGTATTTCTGTGGGCAATTGACCGTTCCGGGCCCCGGAGTCCCGCCTTCGTTGATTTCGGGACAGGTGGTGGCCAAGGAACTCATGAAAGAGCATCCGATCACGCCCTAAACAAACCAAAGGGCCATGATTTTGTTTTTATCGACAAACCAACGTTGCATTAAGCCCTAAATGTCTTAGCTTACCAACAAATTACCGTTATGATGGAATTGTACCGCGAAACCAACTTCGCCATCTCCAAGCTGATTACTCGACAATACAGCACCTCCTTTTCCTTGGGGATTTTGGCTTTCCAGCCTTCTTTTCGAGCGCCGATCTATTCCATTTATGGTTTTGTGCGTTACGCCGACGAAATCGTGGATACCTTCCATGCCTACGATAAGAACACCCTACTGGACGAGTTTCGACGGGATACCTACTTGGCCTTGGATCGGGGGATCAGTTTGAATCCGGTCCTGGATTGTTTTGTTCAAACGGTGCATCGCTATGGGATCGAACGCGATCTGATCGATGCGTTTTTGGATAGCATGGCCATGGATTTGGACCAAGTAACCTATGCCCGTGATTCGTACGAAACCTATATTTACGGATCTGCCGAAGTGGTGGGCCTTATGTGTTTACGTGTTTTTTGCAGCGAAAAGGCGGGTCTTTACGAGGAACTCAAAGACGGAGCTCGGGCCTTGGGTGCCGCTTTTCAGAAGGTCAATTTTTTGAGGGATCTCAAGGATGATTACCAAAATCGAGGCAGAACCTATTTTCCCAACCTTAATCTGGGACTGCAATTGGATGAGCGCTCCAAGCGTGAAATCGAAGAAGACATCGAAGAAGATTTCCGTTGTGCCTACGATGCGATTCTGCGTTTACCCAAGGGAGCTAGGATAGGGGTTTTGACGGCTTACCGTTTTTATCGGAATTTGTTTCGGAAAATTCGTCGCACCAGTTCAGAACAAATTTTACAAGAGCGCATTCGGATTTCCAATGCCGAAAAGGCAGCACTCTTATGTTATTCGGTGCTGGAACATCGTTTAAGTTAGCCTACCTGGCCCTAGGAGCTTGGTGGGGTATCTCCGCAGCAATCCATGTTCAGGGTCCCCACGCCGTTGCGGTTTCGCCGCCGGGTCCATGGTCTTTGGCCGCTTATTTTGAAGCTGCTTCCTCCGGTTTTGGGGAATCGGACTATCGAGCTTTGCTAGCCCAGGCCCAGAGTAAAGACCGGGTTCCATTGGCCTACCGCGGGGCCTATCGCGGCTTGGCGGTTCGATCACTTAGCAACCCTCTTCACAAATTAAACGGGGCCAAGGCGGCCTTGGAGGACTTGAACAGGGCTGTTTTGGCGGAACCAACCAACCCCCGTTACCGTCTTTTGAGATGGCTGTTGGAACGGGAAATACCCTCGTGGTTGGGCCTATCCGGGCATGTCAAGGAAGATCAAATGGCTTTGGAACGAGCGCTGCAGGCCCTGACCCCAGCGCAACGAAACCAAGCCGCTCCAGTTGGTGAAAGGGATTGGGTGTTTTTTTTGGGTAAAGTCCAATAAACAGCCCCAAAATTCTTTTATTTTCGGGAATTCGAACCCCCTTAGCCCATGCCCTCGCATTCCGATTCTTCCAGACGGTCCCATCGGCACCGCAAAATACAGGCCCGTGTTGCGGTGGTTGGTGGCGGGATTTCCGGCATGGCATCCGCCGCACGATTGGCCGCTGCTGGTTGCCAGGTGGTCTTGTTTGAGGCCAACGATTACCTGGGCGGAAAACTGAACGCTCGCCGTAGCGATGGGTTTCGCTTTGATTGCGGACCCTTTTTGTTCACATTGCCCGATACCTTGGAAGAATTATTCAGGGATTGCGGTAAGGATTTGAAGGACTACCTGCACTACGACAAATTGGATCTGATAACACGGTACCATTACGGGAAAGGAAATTACGTGGATGCATGGGCGGATCAGGAAAAATTGGGGGTAGAGCTTTACGATAAATTCAACGAAGACCCGGACAAAGTCCGTAAATATTTCAAAAGGCTACAATGGCTTTACAATTTAACGGCCCCGGTCTTTTTGCAAAAATCCATTCATCGTCGTTCGGACTTGTGGACTTTATCGAATTTCTTCAAGCTCTTTGCTTTGCCTTTTGTTGGGGCTTTGCAGAGTTTGTACGAATTCAATCGTTCGGCCTTTGATAAAGAGCGAACAGCTCAACTGTTTTCGAGGGTAGCGACCTACAACGGCTCCGATCCTTACAAGGCTCCAGGTACCTTGGCTTTGATTAATCACGTGGAATACGGACTGGGAGCCTATTACCCCCGCGGTGGAATGATTGCTATCCGGGACGCCTTGCAGAAGCTCCTTGAGGAATTGGGAGTCGAAATCAAATTGGGGACCAAGGTGGATCGCTTTCATGTTTTTCAAAACCGCATCATTGGTGTCAAAGTTGATGGCGAACGCATCGGGTTTGATCGGGTGGTCTCGGCGGTGGATATTGCTTATGCCAAGGAATACCTCTTTTCGCGGGATTTATTGGAACCCAAAATGAAAACCAAAGATTTGGGGATGTCGGCGATGGTTTTTCATTGGGGTATCAAGGGGCAATTCCCCCAATTAGATTTGCATAATTTGTTTTTTTCGCGCAAATACCGCAAAGAATTTGAAGCGATTGGAAGCAAACAAGTGCCCCAAGAGAACACGGTTTACCTTTATGTGAGTTCCAAACTGAACAAGGGTGATGCCCCGGAAGGTCACGAGAATTGGTTTATTATGGTGAATATGCCCTGCGATCAAAAACAAGATTGGGACAAAATTAGTAACATTACCCGCAGCTCTATTTTGAGTCGTTTATCCGCCGAACTTCAGGTGGAGGTGGAGCAACTTATCGTGAGTGAGCATGTTATGACGCCATTGACTTTTGAGAAAACAACGCGTAGTTATGCCGGCGCTTTGTACGGCCCGCATTCCAATTCGGTCTTTTCGGCCTTTCGACGGTACCCCAACAAACATCCCCGTATCAACGGGCTTTATTTCTGTGGTGGGTCGGTGCATCCCGGGGGGGGAATTCCCGTTTGCCTGCATTCAGCTCAGATCACGAGCCGTTGGTTGGTGGATGGCCTAAAGCATTCCAAAGGAAAGAATCGATCTCGTTCTTCCGACCACGATTGATCCCGGGAATGATAACACCGGATCAAGCCTGGGGATGGCGTTGGTGGTGGCCTTTGGTGTTTGGATGTGGGGCATTGGGCATCGTTGCTTCACCTTGGGCTTCGTTTTTTGTGAGCATGACGTTTCCCGTCTTGGGTCTGGGAGCGCTTTGGGTCGCCTGGTCGGATCGAATGGCGTTTTTGCGCCGGGATTATGCAGTTGTTTTTTGTTGTTATGCCTTGGGGTGGTCTATGGAATGCTTGGGGGTTCAGACCGGCTTGGTATTTGGGGCGTATCACTACGGGCCTTGGTTGGGGCCTCGCTGGTTGGGTGTTCCTCCTTTGATAGGATTGAACTGGGTTATCTTGGTCTGGGCTGTAAGGGGATGGATACCTGTCGTTTCTGATCGCGGATTGAAGCCCTGGCTAAGGGATCTGGGGGCGGCCTCCTTGGTGATGGGAATGGACTTGTTGATGGAACCCGGTGCTACACGATTGGGTTTTTGGAATTGGGAGCAAAAGGTGATGTGGACAGGCTGGGTTGGCGCCCTTGTTGTGGCCCCTCTCCAAAATTATGGAGCCTGGTGGGCCATTGCCTTTTTGATGTTACGGGGAATGAGCCTGAGTGGGGTAGGAGGCGACCGGCCGGCTTTGCACCGTGCAGCCGGGTTTTATGCCCTCTGGATGATGGTGTATTTTTTGGTTTTGACCTGCGGTATTCTTTTGGGCTGGATCTAAGAGCCGGTGAACCGAGGAGGTCTTTTGTTCATAAAGGCCTCCATGCCTTCTTTTTGGTCGTTGCTGGCAAACAGTAAATAGAAGTTTTTTCGCTCAAATTCAAGGCCTTCGCTGAGGCTGCTGTCTTGTGATTTGAGGACCGATTCTTTGGCAAGGCGGAGGGCCAAGGGGGCCCTTTGGGCAATATCCGATGCCAAACGCAAGGCTTCATCAAGGTAGCATTCGACAGGGACCACTCGGTTGACCAGTCCCCAAGCCAAGGCATCCTTGGCGGAGATGGCCTGACCGGTCAAAACCATTTCCATAGCGCGGACCTTGCCAATTTGACGGGTTAATCGCTGGGTACCTCCGGCACCGGGCATTATACCCAGCAAGATTTCGGGTTGACCAAAGCGTGCGGTTTCGGAGGCGATGACCAAATCACAATGCATGACCAATTCGTTACCACCACCCAATACAAATCCTGATACCGCCGCGATGAGGGGTTTTTTGAGGCGACGTATTTGCTCCCAGGTGCTGAACTGGTCAATCAACAAAAGGTCCATGGCGCTTTTGTCGGCCATTTGATGGATATCAGCGCCGGCAGCAAAGGCTCGATCGTTACCGGTCAAGACCATGGTTTTGACCGAATCGTCCTGGTCCAGCACCTTGAGGGCATCCCGGAGTTCGGCCATCAACTGCCAGTTGAGGGCATTCAGTTCTTTGGGCCGGTTAAGCCGAAGGAGGGCGACCCCGGGCCGGATTTGGGGTTCGACCAAGACCAGTTCATTTTTCATGCCCCTAAAATAAAAGCCAAGGCGTCGACAGACCCCGAAGGAGCCTTGCTTTGGTTTAGTTTTGAAAAAAAAACAACCATGAAGATTTTCACGAACACCCTAACCGCCTTGTTTCTTTGGTCCCTGTTGGGATTGCAAACGGTAACCGCCCAGTTGGTTTTACCTCAACCTTCGCCCCGGTGCGGCGCACGCCTCACGATGGGGGTGACCGATATCGAAGTGGATTATGGATCGCCCGGGGTTAACGGCCGTACGCTTTGGGGCAGCTTGGTTCCTTACGATGAAATATGGCGAAGTGGGGCCAACTCGGCCACCTGGATTTCGGTGAGCACCGAGGTTCAGTTCGGTGGACAAACCCTCAAAGCCGGGAAATACGCACTTTACCTGATCCCCAAAGCAGATAAACCTTGGGTCTTGGTCTTGAACAGTAACGAGGGTCAATGGGGATCGACCAATTTCAAAGAGAATCTTGATGTTTTGCGTACCGAGGTCCAGGTCCAGGATGCGCCAACCTTTGCCGAACGTTTGCACTATTCCATGGAATACGAGGGGATGTCATCAGCCCGCCTGCGCATGCATTGGGGTCAAAAAACCTGGACCGTTGCCCTCCAATCGGATGCCAAGGGATTGGGTATGGCCAATGTCAAGAAATTTTTTGCAGACCGCCCAGGCGATTGGTACCCTTGTGCCAATGCTGCAGCTTTTGTGATGGATCAAGGGAACGATCATGCCTACGCTTTGGAATTGGCCCAAAAGGCCGTGCGTTTGAACGGGGAACATTTTTATCCTCGTTGGATTTTGGCCAAAGTCCATGCGGCAAGGGCGGAATACCGATTGGCCGCTGAGCAGGCCGAACAGTCCAAAATCAAAGGCGAGGCCGAGAATTCGGATTGGTACCAGGTTTATGCCGGAGAAATTGCTACCAAGCACAAGGCGTGGCTGGAAGCAGCCGGTCCTGCTGTGCCCGTTGGCAAAAAGCGTAAATAATTCCTGCACTTGAGGTACGGTGTATTCCCTAGCCTTGGTGTTGGCCCTCGATGGGTTCTCGTGGCTTTGGGTTTTTGCTTATGGTTTTGGCTAGGGTCTGGAATGGTGCTAGCCCAGGGTGGGTTTGGCTACCGTTCTGGCTGGACGCGTGATCAAATCCGGGAGGAAATCCGGGGTCTGGGTCTTGATGGTTCGGTGCTCTACATTGCCGCCCATCCGGACGATGAGAACACCCGTTTTTTGGCTTTTATGGCCCGACATCATCGTTGGCGCACGGCCTATTTGTCCTTGACCCGGGGCGATGGGGGACAGAATTTGATTGGGGATCATACCGAATACGATTTGGGGATCATCCGTACCCAAGAATTGCTGGCTGCGCGTCGTGTGGACGGGGCGGAGCAGTTCTTTACTCGGGCCCTTGATTTTGGCTATTCCAAGAATCCCGATGAAACCTGGGAGCACTGGGACCGCGAGCGGGTTTTGGCGGATGTGGTTTGGGTCATTCGGCTGTTTAAGCCCCGGCTTTTGATTACTCGTTTTAGTCCGGGGCCCGCGGCCACCCACGGTCACCATACGGCCTCTGCCCAATTGGCGGTTGAGGCGTTTGAGGCGGCTGGAGACCCCCTTCGATTTCCAGAACAACTTCGTTGGGTAACGATCTGGCAACCAACGCGCTTGCTTTGGAATACCAGTTGGTGGTTTTACGGCCGTCAGGATTACGACAAGACCGGGCTCTTGCGTTTGGATGTCGGGGCTTACAATCCCCGCTTGGGTCGTTCCTACGGTGAGATTGCTGCCGAAAGCCGATCCATGCACCAGAGTCAAGGTTTTGGGGCTGCACGTCAACGCGGCAGCGAGTTGGAGTATTTCCAAAGGTTGGCCGGGGATTCGGCGCTGGGCAATCCCTTGGAAGGATTGGAACGCAATGCGACCAACGACGGGGCCAATCCGGTTTGGAAGGCATGGTACCAAGCATGGAATCGGTTTTTGCCCCTCCTCGAGACCGAAAATACCGATGCTTGGATGGAGGCATTGCTTGCGATGAATCCATTGTTGGAACATATTTTAGCAGATTCCTCGGTTACCGCAGAAGATCGTCTCATCGCCAGGGAGCGTCAAACCAAGGTTCACCGTCTCATGGCCGAAATAAGTGGGCTGTGGGAGGAGGCGGTGGCATCCCGATTTGCGGTGGTCCCTGGGGATACATTGGCTTGGGATTGGCAGGTTTTGCGAAGAACCCACGCATCACGACTTCAAATCCGACCACGGGTTCTTCGACTTGTGCAACTCGGGTGGGGTGGGGTGGACCAAACCCTGTGGCAAGGCCAACCCGATCCACAAACTGCCTTCTTGAAGGATTCGCTCCAACGGTATACCTACGTTTTGCCTGTACCCAAGAATCTGCCCATGAGTGGACCCTTTTGGAAGCCCGAAGGCCCTCGTTCAGCGCATTATGCGGTACCGGAGGGGAGCTCTCACGGGGCGGAATCTTTACCTGCCTTGGTTTTGGAATCCAGTTGGACCTATTCGATGGGGGGACAGGACGTAACGGTATCGTATCGCTGGCCCCTGAATTACAAGTGGACCGATCCGGTCCTTGGGGAGCGATATCGGCCTTTGGAGGTTGTTCCGGCCTGGCAAATGAGCGCGGAGCCTCGACGGATGGTCGTGCCCCAAGGGGTACGTGATTGGCCCATACGAGTTACTTTGCGATTCGAGGGGGGGAATCCGAACCTCATCCATGGGGATACCTTACGCTGGGGTTTTTCGTCCTGGCCTGCCGGTTGGCGCTTAAAGTCGGAACCCCCGGTTTTGGTGAATCCACGTGCCGATTCGTTGTACACCTGGGATGCGGTTTTTGTGGAAGATAGTCGCGATGCGGGCCAAGGGGGAACGCTTAAGCCTTCCTTGTTCCGTTCTGTTCAAGGGCAATGGCTTTCCCAGGAGGTGGCCTCGGTTTGGCGTTTGGAATACGGGCACATTCCCGTCCAAACGCGGGTTGTCTCAACGGAAGCTACGCTGGTACGTTTGAATCAGAAACGTTCATCCGCGGTGGTGGGTTACTTGAAGGGGGCCGGGGATGAGGTCGCAACGGCTTTATCCCAAATGGGTTATCGCGTTATCGATCTTGATCCGGCTACGGTCACGGCGGCGATGCTTCTATCCTTTCCGGCCTTGGTTTTGGGTGTTCGCTTTTACAATACCTGCCGGCATCTGTCTCGAATACAACCTTTGCTGAACGACTATGTTGCCAAGGGAGGGCATTTGCTGATTCAATACCAAACCACATCCAATTTGTTGTTAAAACAATGGACTCCGATTCCCCTGACCCTGGGCCGTGCCCGGGTGACGGAAGAAAATGCAGAGGTTCGTTTTTTGGAAACCGGCCACCGTTTGTTAAACCACCCCCACCGTTTGACGTCCGTTGATTTTGAGGGTTGGATCCAAGAACGCGGTTTGTATTTTGGGCAGCAATGGGATCCCCGTTGGGTTCCTGTCTTGGGCATGAATGATCGCGGGGAGGAGAATCAAAAAGGTTCTTTGTTGGTGGGCCATTACGGTCGTGGGTCTGTTGTTTATTGCGCCTTGTCGTTGTTTCGTCAATGTCCCCAAGGCGTTCCGGGTGCGTATCGTTTGCTCCAAAATTTGGTTGAGTATGCGCCCTAAGTCTGCCACCGTTTCGGAGACCTTGGAAGAGAGCAGAACGGGCTCTCACCCAAACTGGCGTCTTTGGTATGCCATCTTGGCCTTGTTTTGGTTGGCTTTTGTGGGGTTGTTGATCTATTTGACCGTCTTGGGGGGATGAGCGCCCTGGATTGGTTGGTTTTTTTGGGAAGTCAAGGCCTCATTTTGGCTTACGGCTTATGGTCGATGAGCCGCAAAGACCAGGCGGAGTCGTACCTGCGCTCCCGCTCCCAGTCCGGATGGATGGTGGGGCTTAGCATCATGGCAACGCAGGCCAGTGCCATTACTTTTTTGTCCGCCCCGGGCTTGGCCTACCGCGAAGGTTTGGGTTTTATCCAATTTTATTTGGGTTTGCCTTTGGCCATGGTTTTGTTATCGGTGGTTGCCTTGCCTATTTATTACCGGCTTAATGTGTACACCGCCTACGAGTACCTCGAAAGTCGTTTTGATGGCCGGGTTCGGCGTTTA
>JBJTSS010000368.1:0-1972 GCA_046079785.1 Bacteroidota bacterium | reverse complement strand
TGAAATCGGCCATGGCAGGGGCAATTTTCTCCGGGGCGACCCCGCATTCCAAAGCAATGGTAATCGCCGCCAAGGCGTTTTCGATGTTATGCTGGCCCGGCAATAGGCTCGGGATATCTTTGATCACGGTTTTGCCGTGATAATTGAACCAGAGGTAACCTTCTGATACCGATACCTGATCGGCATAAATGGCATCCGAACCTCCGTAGCAAAGGTGCCTCACCCCTTCCATGGACTTCAAATCCAATCCCGATCGAGTCACCAACAAACGGGATGCCGAAAGTGCAAATTGACGATAGGAACGTAACACCGACTCCGCATCCCCGTAGATATCCAAATGATCCGGGTCGGTACTGGTGACCACGGCCCATTCCGGTTGCAATTCATGGAATGAGCGATCGTATTCATCCGCTTCAACCACCATCATCGCCTGATCGGTTCCCATCATCAAGTTGGTTGAGGCATCGACCCCCAATCCGCCCAAAAATGCCGTGACATCCAAACCACCGCAACGCAACAAATGAGCAATCAACGATGAAGTCGTGGTTTTACCGTGGGTTCCGGCCACCGCCACCGTGGGTCGGCGTGCCGTTAACAAACCCAACATTCGGGCCCTTTTGATGATGGTATAATTTCCGTTCCTAAAATAAGTTAACCAAGGCTGGTCAAAAGGAACCGCCGGGGTATATATAACCAAGCAATGCTCGGGGTGTTCGTCAAAAGGGGAAGGGCAACGATCGGTATCCAGATGATCCAAAACCACCGCACCGGAGGCCTGCAAGGAACGGGTTATATCGCTGGTATGGCGGTCATATCCTGCTACTTCTTTGCCCGATAACAAAAGATACCTGGCCAGTGCACTCATGCCGATGCCACCTATACCAATCAAAAAGAAGCGCTTATAGGCCAAAGGGTTCATGCAGCAAGCTTTGGAAAGGTTAAGGCCAACAAATCCGATGCAACCTCCAGGGCTGCTTGAGGTCGGGACCAGGTTTTCAAACCCACCGCCTTGTGGGCTGCAGCATCCGGGTCTCTGCCCCATTCCTCCAGAACTTGAGGTAAATCTTGGGCGATGGTTGCATCGCTACTCATCCATGCCATGGACTTTTCGACCCAGCGGGATGCGTTATGGTACTGATGATTTTCGGCAACATAAGGCGAAGGGACCAGCAAACAGGGCTTGGCAACCAACGCCAATTCGCTGAGGGTCCCCGCCCCTGCCCTCGATACCAACCAATCGGCAGCCACATAGGCCATGGTCATCTCTTGGATAAAAGGCAAGACACGAAGGTTGGGGCCTTGGAGGGCCTGAAGGTCCTCCGGTAGTTGGTAGTGGCGTCCGCATTGCCATAGCCAAACCACCTCGCTTTGACCTTGACGTAAATAAGCCTCCACCGCCTGGTTCAGGGCACGCGCTCCCAGGCTACCTCCCAAAACCAAAACCACTTTGCGATCCCCGGATAATCCCCAAAAACGAAGGGCCTCATCCCGGGTTGGACCTTCCTTGAGCAATTCAGGGCGAACTGGGTTACCGGTTAAGCGAATTTTGGAGGAGGCAAAAAACTTTTCCATCCCATCAAAAGCGACATAGACCCTTTGGGCACCGGACGACAAAAAACGATTGGTTGCTCCTGGCCAAGCGTTTTGCTCTTGCAAAGCCGTCACCATACCCATGCGTTGAGCCACCCAAACCAAAGGCCCACTGGCATAACCCCCCACACCCACCACGGCATGCGGACGGAATTTCCGTAACAAAATCCAGGCATGCAGCAAAGAAAATGCGACTTGAAACGGCAGTCCTAGATTTTTCCAAAGGGCTTGGCGTTGAAAACCCCGGATCCAAAATCCCGTGATCGGAAAACCCGCCAGAGGAACCTGGGTCATTTCGATTTTGCCTTGGGCCCCAACAAAATGCACAGCCGTATCCGGCCTTAGGGACAAACAGGCTCGTCCAATGCTAATGGCAGGAAAT
>JBJTSS010000367.1:0-1170 GCA_046079785.1 Bacteroidota bacterium | reverse complement strand
CCACCAAGGCCAACGATAATGCCTTAATGCAGAATTTGGCCGCAGCCGATACGGCTTCGGGAGGAGATACATCTGCGGCAGGTTTGGCCCGAACGCGCGCTGAGAATCCCTTGTTTGCTGTCTTGATGCCGGCAATTTTTCAGGACAAAGACGGTAGCTCCAAGGTTTCCCAAGGTCCAGTTGTAGGAACCTCTGCCGCCAAGGATACCGCCACGGTCAATGCTATGTTGGCTAAACCTGAGGTTCGGAATTATATGCCCCGTAACCTCAAGTTACTATGGACAGTCAAGGGCAGGGGAGATGGCAATAAATTTTTTGACCTAATTGCGCTCAAGAAACGTGGAAACGAGGACAAAGCAGGATTGGAAGGCGACGTGGTCACGGATGCTCGCGAGTCCATCGATCCCTTTGGAAAAGTCGAGGTTTCCATGAGCATGAATGCCGAAGGTGCCAAGCGTTGGAGGAGGATGACCGCCGATAATATCGGAAAGTCGGTCGCTATTGTCTTGGATGATTACGTTTATTCTTTTCCAACCGTTCAATCCGAAATTTCCGGTGGTATGTCCTCTATTTCGGGAAATTTCACGACCGAAGAGGCCAAAGATTTGGCGAATATTTTGAAGGCAGGTAAATTGCCTGCCCCTGCGCGCATTGTTGAAGAAGCAGTAGTTGGACCCAGCTTAGGCAAAGAAGCGATCCAAAGCGGTTTGTGGTCCATCGTGATGGGGCTTTTGATGGTATTGGTGTTTATGGCGATTTATTACGCCGGTTCGGGTCTAATTGCCAATGCCGTTCTTTTTGCAAACATTTTCTTCATTTTTGGGATTTTGGCTTCGTTGCAAGCGGTTTTGACTTTACCGGGGTTAGCGGGTATCGTGTTGACCATCGGTATGGCGGTTGACGCTAATGTTCTCATTTTCGAGCGAATTCGAGAAGAATTATCCCGTTCCAAGAGTTTGCGACAAGCGGTTAATGATGGTTTTACGAACGCTTATTCCTCCATTATTGATGCGAATGTCACCACCATCTTGACGGGTATTGTTCTCTATGTTTTCGGTTCGGGACCGATCCGCGGTTTTGCGACCACGTTGATTGTTGGTATTCTTACCTCGCTTTTTGCGGCGCTGTTTTTGTCACGCATGATTATGGAGTATTATGTGGCCAAAGGCA
>JBJTSS010000366.1:0-5999 GCA_046079785.1 Bacteroidota bacterium | reverse complement strand
GTGGTGGCCCTGGGAACTACGGGTGAAACGCCGACCCTGAGCAAAGAAGACCGCATGGATGTTCTCCAAATGGTCAAGGAAAGCGTGAACGGTCGAGTTCCTTTGTGGTGTGGAATGGGGGGCAACGACACCCGTGAATTGTTGGAACAACTGCATGCCTTTGATCTGACCGGCGTGGACGCCTTGCTCTCGGTCACCCCGTATTATAACCGTCCATCCCAAGAAGGTCTGTACGCCCATTACCGGGAATTGGCCTTGGCCACCGATAAACCCATTGTGCTTTACAACGTGCCGGCCCGAACTGGCTGTTCGCTATCGGCCGCAACAACCCTCCGATTGGCCCACGATTTTGAGAATATTGTAGCGACCAAGGAGGCCTCTGGCGACTGGATGCAGATCATGGAAATTATGCGATCCAAACCTGCCGATTTCAAAGTCTATTCCGGCGACGATGCGATTTCGTTGCCCCTGTTGGCCTTGGGTTTGGATGGAGTGGTTTCGGTGGTCGGAAATGCATGGCCCAAATCGTTTGGCGACTTGGTTCGGTATGCCCTGCAAGGGGATTTCCAAAAAGCGCAAGCCCTTCATTACCAAATGCTGCCATTGATGCATGCGGTGTTCCGGGAAGGAAGCCCCGCAGGCATCAAGTATGTATTACGCTGCATGGGCTTATGCGATGATTACCTACGGCTGCCCTTGGTTGGCATCAGCGGCCAACTCCAAGAGGAGATCCAAGCCCTTTGGCAACAATGGCCTGAAAAGGCTTAGTCCAACCGCTTTTCCAAATCCAAACCATGCCGAGACGCGGTTTCCTTGGCCAAAGGATACCCGGCATCGCTGTGCCGTATCACCCCCATGCCTGGATCGTTGTGCAGAACGCGGCGCAATCGTGTTGCCGCGGCATCGGTTCCATCCGCAACAATAACCATCCCGGAATGAATTGAATACCCCATGCCCACACCCCCACCGTGATGTAAACTCACCCAGGATGCCCCACCGGCCGTATTCACCAAAGCATTCAAGATGGGCCAATCGGCCACGGCATCCGAACCGTCCAGCATACCCTCGGTTTCACGGTTGGGTGAAGCCACCGAACCCGTATCCAAATGATCCCGACCAATCACAAGGGGAGCCGAAACCCGCCCCTCACGAACCAATTCATTGAAAGCCAAAGCGGCAATTTGCCTTTCCCCTTGGCCCAACCAACAAATGCGTGCCGGTAAACCTTGAAAAGCGATGCGCTCTTTGGCCATGGTCAACCAACGTTTGAGTCCTGTATTGTCAAGAAACAAATCCAGCAAAAGTTGATCCGTTACCTCAATATCCTTGGGATCTCCCGATAGGGCTACCCAACGAAATGGGCCTTTGCCCTCACAAAACAGGGGGCGAATATAGGCCGGCACAAAACCGGGGAAATCAAAGGCCTCGGTATAGCCGGCCTCCTGGGCACGGCCCCGAAGATTATTGCCATAATCAAAGGTGATGGAACCTTGACGCTGAAAATCAACCATCAATTCAACATGTTTGCGCATGGCCTCGTAAGCCAATTTCAGGTATTGTTGAGGATCATCGTGGCGCAAAGCATTGGCTTCGTCGTTGCTCAAGCCTTGGGGTAAATAACCGACCATGGGATCGTGGGCCGACGTTTGATCGGTCAAAACATCCGGTACGATACCCCTTTCCTGGAGCCGCTCCAACAAATCAACCGCGGTACAAATCACACCTATGCTAATCGCTTCACCACGCTTGCATGCATCCAAAGCAGCGTCAATTCCTTGATCCAAATCGTGGTAAACCTGGTCCAAATAACGGGTCTCTACGCGCTTTTGGGCTCGCCAAGTTTCCACCTCGGCGGCCAAACAAACCCCTTCCGCTAGAGTTATCGCCAAAGGCTGAGCCCCGCCCATTCCTCCTAGTCCAGCGGTAACACATAATTTACCGCGCAATGAACCACCAAAATGCTGTTGAGCTACGGCATTGAAAGTCTCGTAAGTCCCTTGAACAATGCCCTGGGAACCAATATAAATCCAGGAACCCGCGGTCATTTGCCCGTACATCATCAGACCTTTACGCTCCAGTTCGTCAAAGTGTTCCCAATTCGCCCATTGAGGCACCAGCATCGAATTGGATAACAAAACCCTGGGGGCATCGGGATGCGAAGGCAAAATAGCGACCGGTTTGCCGCTTTGGATTAACAAGGTTTCGTGGTCATTCAAATCCATCAAGGCTTTCTGAATTTGATCAAAGGCTTCGCGGTTCCTGGCTGCTTTGCCCCGTCCCCCATAGACAATTAATTCTTCGGGTCGCTCGGCTACATCCGGGTCCAGATTATTAAGCAGCATCCGAAGGGCCGCCTCTTGAACCCAACCTTTGCAATGCAAGGTCTGGCCCACCGGGGCCCGGTCACCGGGTTCAAAAAGTCGGGGACTTTGTTGGTTTGTATTCATTGTTAAAATAAGTTACCATTCCAAAAGAGTGCAAGACAAAGGTTCCAAGACGATTTCATCACCCAAAACCTTGGTGACACCGTAAGGCTGCTCACGGACCGTGCCTTGCGGCCAATGTTTGGCGTATCGATCTTTGGTCACGCGTTTGGGGGTCTCAGAAGCATTGACCAAAACCAAGAGTCGCCGGCTCGAAGAATTCACCGAACACGTATCGCAAGTCCTGGCGTAGACATAGACCTCGTCTTCGGGGATATAATGTTCAAACCTGCCCTTAGCCACCGCCTCGGAACCTTTACGCCATTGACCTAAACGCTTCATCTCCTCCAAAAAATCGACCACCTTGGGCGAAAGGCCTTGAGCTTCAAAGACCGAAATCGTATCCCTCTCCCAACCTCCGGGCATATCCTGCCGAACATTGCTACCGCCCAGACTCGCAAAATTGCCAAACAACAATTCAGAACCGTAATACAACTGAGGAACACCGCGCAATGTATAGAGCATTCGGTAGGCCATCCGTGCTTTGGCTGGATTTTCTCGCATTTCCGACCATGCCCGGGAAACGTCGTGATTATCCAAAAAAATTAAATTCCGGGAAGCATCCTTGTAAAGAAAATCCTGGGCCAAGGTGGTATAAATCCTCCGCAGACCCCGGTCCCAATCCATTTTTTCGTTGAGACCTTCCACCAAAGCAATACGGACCGGAAAATCAGTCACCGATGGTAAACCGGGACCGGCATTTCGCACCGAATCGGGTTCTCGAAAAAGGGCAAAATCCTCGGTCCAGTAGGCCGACTCGGGAACACTATGCACCCATACTTCCCCTACCAAGCCAACCTTGGGGTATTCGCGTTGCATGGCTGCGGTCCAACGACGCATAAAGCGGGTATCCGGATAGGCGTAGGTATCGATACGGTAGCCGGATAAACCCGCATACTCCAGCCACCACAGGTTATTTTGGATAAGGTAACGCTGCAAATCCTCGTTGGTCTGATCCAGGTCCGGCATGGGATGATCAAACCAACCCCGCCTCATCAAGGCCTGGTCTCTCGATTGCGCGTAGGGATCCATCTGGGTGATCGCTCGATAATTGGAACGCGTAAACGCCGGCCATCGGTGAACCCAACTGCTATCGACCGGGACGGCCAACAACGGATGCGTCAAACCCCAATGGTTATGAACGATGTCCATGATCACCTTGATTCCTCTTTGGCCGCATTGCTCGACCAATTTTTTGTACAAAGCGGGGGTACCCAACCGAGGATCCACCCCGTACACATCGGTCGCCGCATACCCATGGTAGGACTCTTTGGGCAGGTCGTTTTCGAGGACCGGGTTCAACCACAAAGCAGTTACACCCAAGGATTGGATATAATCTAAATTTTGGAGAAGACCTTGCAAATCCCCTCCGTGCCTTGCCTGATCCGCTGCTCGATTCACGCCCTGCTCCCGCAGTCCCTCCACCCGGTCGTTGGTACGGTCACCGTTGGCAAAGCGATCCGGCATCACCAGGTATACCAAATCCGAGGCATCCCACCCAACCCCTGTTGCGGATTGCAGCGGATTCGACTTGCGACCAAAAGGATAGAGCGCAGCGGTCTTCCACGGATCCTTGGTCGATTTTCGATGCTGCAATTCCACGTTTTGGGGTTCAAACCCAGGTTCAATTGCCCAATCCAGCCAAACGTATTCCGATTCGGTGGGTCCTGCAGCACGCACAGACCGTAGGCGAAGGCCTGTGGTACCCGGCGCCAAGCGCCAGGTTTCCTTGGAATGGGAGGCCAAACTTTGGGTACCCGGTCGTAGGTACACCAACATTTGCAAGGTGGTGTCTTGCATCCCCGTCCACCAACACGGCGGATCAATGCGTTGAATGTTACCATAACAACGAGCCCAACCGTCATCGCGCGCTGTCTGGGCTGCAACCCCATTCCATACCCAAAGCACCACGAAAACGAGAAGTCCAAAGGTTAAGTGCCGGCGGTTCATTGGGTAAAGCTTACTTTTTACGGTTTTGACCTCTTAGCCACGTTCGTCTTCAAACACCAAAAGATGAAAATTCTTTTTTCCTTTTTGGACCAAAACCAAACGACCTGCGAAGGCATCTTGGGTAGAAACCTTGGCCTGCACATCGCTGCATTTTTCGCGATTAAGGCTGAGACCACCACCTTCCATCATTTTTCTAACTTCGGAACGGGAACTAAAAATTCCGGAATGATCGCTCAAGAGCGTTACCCATTCACAGCCTTCAACCAAAAAAGCTAAAGGAACTTGATGCACGGGAACCCCCTCAAGCGCTTGCATCAAAACTTCCGAATCCAAGTCCATCATTTGATCCCGGGTTACGCGACCAAACAACAATTCCGAAGCCGACTTGGCCTGGGCTAAAGCCCGTTCACCGTGGACCATACGGGTAACCTCGTCGGCCAACAAACGCTGAGCCAAACGCTGATGGGGGGCCTGAAGATGGGTTTGAATCGCTTCAGCAATTTCGTTCATCGGCAACAAGGTGTATACGGGTAAATACCGGCTTGCCTCCTCATCGCTCACATTCAGCCAAAACTGGTAAAAGCGATAAGGACTGGTTTTTTGAGGATCCAACCAAACATTTCCGCCTTCGGATTTCCCAAACTTGGAACCGTCGGATTTTTTGGTCAGCGGAGCAGTCAAAGCCCAGGCCTCACCCCCGTCCATTCGTCGAATTAATTCGGTACCGGTGGTGATATTACCCCATTGATCGGAACCGCCCACCTGGACAGTGCACCCGTAATGCCTGTACAAATGCACAAAATCATACCCTTGTATCAGCTGATAACAAAACTCCATAAAGGACATGCCGTTCTCCAAACGCATTTTGACAGAATCTTTGGCCAGCATATAATTAATCGGGACATGACGCCCCACCTCGCCGATAAAATCCAAAAATCCCCAGTCCCCAAACCACTCTTCGTTATTGACCATTCGTGCCGCCGAAGGGGAAGCCGGATCAAAGTCCAGAAACTGTTGCAATTGGGCTTTTTGGCAGGCCAGGTTATGTTCCAATTGCTCCCGACCAAGGACGGTTCGCTCGGCACTCCGGCCCGTTGGATCCCCCACCCTGCCGGTAGCCCCTCCAACCAAAGCGATGGGACGATGCCCAGCCCTTTGAAAATGGACCAGCAACATGATCGGTACCAAATTGCCGATATGCAGCGAGTCGGCCGTCGGGTCAAAACCCGCATACACGGCAATTTTTTGGCGTTCCAACAAAGCATCCAGCCCCGGAACAAAATCCTGCACCAGCCCTCGCTCCTGCAGGGACAAGAATAGCCCTTGATTCATACGGCCTCAAAAATAGTCAAGTAACTTTGAGGCCTTAACGATTCATCACAAAACCATCGAATTCCTCCATGAAAATTCACAACTTTAGCGCAGGGCCTGCCATTCTTCCGCGAACGGTCTTGGAACAGGCCTCGGCGGCCCTTTTGGACTTTAACGGTTCCGGACTCTCCCTTATTGAGGTTTCCCATCGCGACAAAGATTTTGAAGGGGTCATGCACGAAGCCCGCACAGCGG
>JBJTSS010000365.1:0-1252 GCA_046079785.1 Bacteroidota bacterium | reverse complement strand
GGAATGGGTTGCACGACCACTTGGTTGGGATCGTTTTGGAGATAACCAATGGGCCGAACCCCGTCGATTTCGGGGAGCAAAATAAATTGTTGACTGGTCGAAGCAAAGATGGTGTTGGTGTTAACAAAGGCTGTCAACCTGGGGTAACGAAGGGATTGGGTCGCTTTGAGGTTCCATTGGGATTGACGGTAACGAAATTCGTTGCCTAGAATTTGGGGTTGTGTCAAGAGGGCATCGCGGTACAGGGCCGGCGCGGCTGGTTCTTGCAAACTGGGCTGACCGGCTAAATCGTACCTCAAACCGCTGGAATCCGGATGAGCCAACTCAAATCGCTCCGGATCAGGCCATTGAATCAATAGGGCCAAGCCGATTCTGGCGTTAACCGCGTTGTTTTCGGCGTTGGTGCGGGCCACTTCGTCCGATGCTAACTGGGCCTCCAGGTTCAATAGGTTATCCCTGGACAGGGAGCCGGCCTGAACCAGTTCTTTGATTCGAACCCATTGGTTGTAGGTAGAGTTCTTTTGCTGTTCAGCAACCTTAAACAATTCTTTGGACAAGAGAACCTGCAGATAGGCATTGGCAATGCTCAGGGCAATGTTGTTGCGAAGGGCTTCCTGCTCCTTGACCGAGGCCTCCAAACCCGATCCCGCAACCCGACCTTGGTACCTCAATTGACCGCCTTGGTACAAAGTCCAGGCACCGCTCAGGCCCATTTGGTTGGATTCCACGGTTTGGTTAATAAAGGTGTTGGTAAAGGGGTCAATCGCCCTACCGTTGTTAAATGCAAGGCCAGCGGAACCATTCACCGAGGGAGTAAAGGCCAAACGAGCAGCTTTTTGGTCCAAATGAGCCGAAGCCACCGCCAAGTCGCCTTGGCGAAGGGTGATGTTGTTCTTCAAAGCGTAGCGGATGCATTGTTCCAAAGTCCAGCCCCCGGCAGGTACCGAATCCGATCCCAACAGACCTTGAGCCTTCGCTCCGGCGTCAAAAAGCATTCCCCAAGCCAGGAGCAGAGGCAGGGACAGAGGCAGGAGCAAACGTCGAGGTAAAAACATGGCCGATAAAGAGTCAAAAATCGGCATGAAGCAGGAACTTGGGGCCGTTGTCTTAATTTTGACGGTCAATTATCCCCCCCCCAAACCCCTTATTTTGTACTTTTTATGAAAATTGCTATTGTCGGTACCGGCTATGTTGGCTTGGTGACCGGAACCTGTTTTGCCGAAGTAGGGATCGAAGTTCAGTGCATCGATAT
>JBJTSS010000364.1:0-3223 GCA_046079785.1 Bacteroidota bacterium | reverse complement strand
GTACTGCGTAGCAATTTGCGCCATAATCGCTCAGAGTTATCGGTACGCCTCGGCCTCAACGGGGCGGTACCTACCATGGACTCGAATTTGAGCAATGCCTTTGAAATCCGGGATATCATCAACGCCGCTTACCTTAACCGTCAACTTCGTTGGGGAAACTGGGGACTGCAAGCAGGGTTACGCATCGAGCAAACCCTTTTTGAGGTCACCTTGCCTTGGTTGGGAGATTCCAGTTTTGCATACCGTTACCCCAACCGCGGTCAACAATGGGGAAATGCGATGTTTCCTGCCCTGTACCTAAGCCGCAAGCATGGAATGCACGAGTGGCAAGTGAATCTTTCCCGCAAAATTGGTCGGCCTGGTTTTTTTCAAGTTTTGCCCTTTATACTTTTTGCAGATGCCCAAGGTTACCGCATCGGAAATCCCGCTCTGGCTCCGGAGTTCTTTCATTTGGCCGAAATCAACCACCAGTACACCAGCGGAACTACCAGCCTAACCTCCTCTCTTTTTGGTCGTTATACAACCCAGGTTATTACCGAATTTGTGAGCCGCTTAACACAGGATAGCACGTTGTTGGTCAATTCATACCTCAACGGAGACCGGCAATGGTCCACCGGCTGGGAAGAGAGTTTTCGGTGGAATCCTTCCAAAGTATGGACCCTAACGTCCAATGTCAACGTCTTTTATACCGATGTCAATGCCGGGGCTTCGATGAACAACCTCCGTCAGGGTGGTTGGAGTTGGACCGCCAAAAGTCAATTGGCCTACCGTCCTAACCAACAGTGGTCCGTCCAATGGAATGGCGAATACGAAGCGCCCAGGGTATTGCCCCAGGGAAGGACCTATCCCGCCTACGGTATGGACCTTTCGGCCTCTTGGAATCCAAACAAATCGTGGACCCTGGTGGTGTTGCTTTCGGATTTGGCGAACACAAGACGATTTGGTAACACCGTGCAGACCGAAACGTTGTTTCAAGAATTCATTCGACGCCGGGAAGTACGGTTCCTGAGGTTAACCCTCACCTACCGTTTTGGCAACTCCGACGCTTCGCTGTTCCAAAAGATGCGACGCGGTGGTCCCCCGGCCGGGGGTGGTGGGGATATGGGCTTTTGATGTCCAAGGTTTACCTTTGGTCCATTCCCAACCCTCCATGGCATGAATCTCCTCGAAGTAGAACAAGCGGACCGGGAAGATTCCCTGTCCTCCTTTCGATCTGAATTTGCATTTCCACATGGCCCCGCTGGCAAACCTTGGGTTTACCTCTGCGGTAATTCTTTGGGATTGATGCCGTTGGCCGTTCCTGTCGCGGTACAGGTTGAATTGGATTCCTGGGCTCGTTACGGGGTCGAAGGGCATTTTGAGGGGCCCAACCCGTGGATGCCCTACCACCGCCGACTCACCGCCCCCCTGGCCCAGGTTCTGGGAGCTTTGGACACCGAGGTGGTGAGCGCGCATACCTTAACGGTCAACCTGCATCTACTTTTGGCTGGTTTTTACCAGCCCAAGGGTCAACGAAATCAAATGATCATCGAAGCGGGCGCCTTTCCTTCGGATCAATACGCGGTGGATAGCCAGCTCAAACACCATGGCGTGGACCCAACCCAAGGCTTGATCGAAGTGAATACCCTGGTGGATCGTGACCTCGATCCAACCCAACCTTTGTTGGAGGCCATTCAACAGGCCGGGGATCGTTTAGCGATTGTGTTTGTAGGAGCGGTCCAGTACTACAGCGGTGCCTATTACGATATACCTGCCATTGTACGTGCTGCCCACAAAGTTGGCGCCTTGGTCGGTTTGGATTTGGCCCACGCGGCCGGCAATGTACCCCTCAACCTCCACGACGATGGGGTTGATTTTGCGTGCTGGTGTTCCTACAAATATTTGAATTCAGGGCCGGGGGGACCGGGGGGACTTTTCGTGCATACTCGGCATCACCATCGTCAAGACCTGGGTCGTTTGGAAGGTTGGTGGGGCCATGAAGAAAGCCAGCGCTTTACCATGCCCAGACACTTTGTCCCGGCACCCGGTGCCGAGGCATGGCAACTCAGCAACGCCCAGGTTTTGGCCATGGCACCGCATGCCGTTGCCCTTGAGATCCATAACCGTGCCGGAATGGATCGACTGCGATCCAAATCCTTGCGTTTAACTTCTTTGTTGGAACATATTATACAGGATTTTTTGAACCAGAACCCCCAACTGGACGGCCGTATCCTCACCCCATCCCTGCCTGAACGGCGGGGTTGCCAACTATCTCTCAACCTCAAAAACCGAGGCCGAGACGTTTACGACCACCTGCACCAACACGGTATCCTGGCCGATTGGCGTAACCCCGATACCATACGGATGTCGCCCGTTCCACTCTACAATTCCTTTGCTGACCTCCAGCAAGTTCATTCCGTTTTGCAAACCTTCGCTTGATGTTTCAACACATATTCTACTTCAAATTCCGAGTCTTAATTCTGCTTTGGCTGGGTTGGACGAACGCCCATGCCCAAATTCAACGCTACACGGTAAGCGGCTTTGTCCGCGATGCAGCAACCGGCGAAATGCTGGTAGGGGCGAGTCTTTGGCTGCCCGAAATTCAAAGCGGCACCTCCACCAACGCCTACGGTTTTTACTCCATGACCCTGCCTCGCGGAACCTATGCATTGCAGGTAAGCTATGTAGGATTCCAAACGCGAAGCCTACGCCTGGATGTGGATAGCAACCGTAAATTTAATTTTGAAATGGACCCCTTGAAGGACCTCCAAGAAATTGAGGTCGTCGATGACCGGATTAGCCGGCAAGCAAGGGAGGTTCAAATGAGCAAAATTGAATTGACCCCTCAACAGATTCAACAAATCCCCATGCTCTTTGGCGAAAAGGATCTGCTCAAGACGTTTCAGCTCATGCCCGGTGTCCAAAAAGGCAACGAAGGCAGTTCCGGGATTTATGTCCGCGGTGGAGGGCCTGACCAAAATCTGATTCTCTTGGACGAGGCGACGGTCTATAACGCGTCCCACCTCTTCGGTTTTTTTTCGGTTTTTAACGGCAACGCCATCAAAAATGCGAGTTTAACCAAAGGTGGATTTCCAGCCCGCTATGGCGGTCGTTTATCCAGTGTTCTGGACATAAGCATGAAGGATGGCAACAACCGGGATTGGTGCACCGAGGGAAGCATCGGAAATATCTCAGCGAATGTTACCGTCGAAGGCCCCCTGATCAAAAACAAGGCCTCCATGCT
>JBJTSS010000363.1:0-1271 GCA_046079785.1 Bacteroidota bacterium | reverse complement strand
TCTTTGTCAATCAACCAACCTTTGGCGTTGACCTTATCGTAATCCACTTCGTTAAACCCTTTGCGAGTGAATTTGACCCCTTTGGGAATTACTTCCTCACCCAACTTGTTGTACACGCCTTGGGATACCTTCCCTTCGGCCACCTCCATCAACTTATCAACCAAGGTGGTGCGTAGTGTTGCGGTTTCTTTGGCCAAATCCTGGTCTATCCGCTCCAACAACAGCTTCTCTTCTTGCTTGCCCGACTTGTCGCGGCGAACCCGGGTAAAAAGCTTCTTGTCGATAACCACCCCCGTCATCGAAGGAGGAACCCGCAAGGATGCATCTTTGACATCACCGGCTTTGTCACCAAAAATCGCACGGAGAAGTTTTTCTTCTGGCGAAGGATCACTCTCCCCTTTGGGCGTGATTTTACCGATCAGAATATCCCCTTCGCGGACCTCGGCACCAATACGAATCAAACCATGATCATCCAGGTCTTTGGTTGCCTCTTCGGAAACGTTGGGAATATCTGCCGTCAATTCTTCTTCGCCGCGCTTGGTATCCCGAACTTGCAATTCAAATTCTTCGATATGCACGGAGGTAAACCAATCTTCGCGTACAACCCTTTCCGAAATCACGATCGCATCTTCAAAATTGTAACCCTGCCATGGCATAAAGGCAACTTTCAGGTTACGACCCAAAGCCAATTCACCGGACTGGGTGGCATAGCCCTCCACCAAAACATCACCGGGACGAACCTGGTCCCCAACACGAACCAAAGGCTTGTGGTTAACGCAGGTGTACTGGTTGGTTTTGCGGAATTTGATTAGGTTGTAGGTGCGCACATCGGACTGAAACGAAACCAAGCGATCTTCGGAGGAGCGCTCGTAACGAACCACGATGCTGTTGGCATCCACGTATTCGACCACCCCATTGCCTTCGGCGTTAATCATGGCCCTGGAGTCTCTGGCAACTTTACCCTCCAAACCGGTACCCACGATGGGCGCCTCCGGACGAAGTAATGGCACGGCCTGGCGTTGCATGTTGGAGCCCATCAAAGCACGGTTGGCATCATCGTGCTCCAAGAATGGAATCAACGAGGCGGCAATACCGACAATTTGGTTGGGCGCAACGTCCATATATTCAATGGCTTTGGGATCCACCGTTGGAAAATCCCCCATCAATCGAGCTTTGACCTGGTTGGTTTTGAAATGCCCTTTGGCATCAACATCCGAACTGGCCTGGGCGATGGTGCGGTTATCCTCGTCTTCGGCGCTAAGGAAAATGGC
>JBJTSS010000362.1:0-2828 GCA_046079785.1 Bacteroidota bacterium | reverse complement strand
TCAAGAATTGGCCAAGGACAACTTGGCTGACTTGTTCGTACGGTGGCACCATCAGGTCCATGTCCAAACAATACTGAACGGCGGTGGTAAGAATATTTTCGATACCCTCTTCGTTGAGAATTTGATCATCCAAATTGTTATACAAAAACCCAAACTGTTGTTTGCCGTCCACAAAAAAGTGACTTTCACCGTCTACAAATATCCGGGCCAGCAGTTGGCCCTCATCGTGAAGGCGGTTGTATTTGAAGCTGTCAGAAAGGAAGTTATACAATTGGATTTGTCCAAAATACGCCCGCATTCCGTTCTCTTTGACCCGGCGGCTTTGATGTACAAAGTGTTGCGGTTCAAAGGTAAAAATATTGGTGTGCATGATCAGGCTCAGGGTATCCCCCGAAAATTTGAGACTGCATTCAAATTTATTTTTGTCCGTATAAGCGATTTCAACCCGCGGGTCTCGCTTTTGCATTTCGCCTCCCCAATCGCGGGCCATTCGTTGCAAAATAGTCTTGATCTGTTCAAAGTGTTGGAGGGTATTGGCGTAAATGGCTTGCTTGTTCGATGATTTACCGGCCAGGGTATTCAAGATTTGTTGATGCGTGCTGGTCATGACCAAGTAGGGATTAATAGGCTTTGGCAAAAACGACGCGGCGTGTCGAAGGCTGGCCTGACCACACACAGGTCCCGGTTTCTTCGGGGGCATCGAGGGGGATACAACGGATGGTGGCTTTGGTCGCTTCTTTGATGGCCGTTTCGGTGGCCGAGGTGCCATCCCAGTGGGCGAGTACCAAACCACCCTGTTCCAAGTGGTGAACAAATTCTTCTTGAGTATCGACGCGATGGGTTTGGGCTGACCGAAAAGCCAGAGCCTTGGCGTAGAGCTCTTTTTGGATTTCGTCCAATAGGTTCTTGCAATGTTCTCCCAATCCGTTGCGGGAACATTGGGTTTTGGTCCGAAGATCACGGCGAGCCAATTCGACTTCGCCGTTTTGGAGATCTCGCAATCCCAAGGCAATGCGGAGGGGTACACCGCGAAGCTCGTGTTGGGCAAATTTCCAGCCTGGTCGGGCATGGTCTTCGGTATCCAATTCGACCCGCAATCCCAAAGCTTTGCATTCGTCTGCAATTTGTTGGCAGGCTTCCATCAAAACGGGAACAGAATCACTGCCTTTGTAAATCGGCACGATCACCACCTGAACGGGGGCCAGGACCGGCGGAAGTACCAACACTTCATCGTCCGAATGGGCCATGATGAGGGCGCCCATAAGTCGGGTGGACACACCCCACGAGGTGGCCCAAACGTATTCGCGTTCGCCTTGGGCGTTCGCAAATTGTACATCAAAGGCTTTGGCAAAATTTTGCCCCAAGAAATGGGAGGTGCCGGCCTGCAATGCTTTACCATCCTGCATCAAGGCCTCGATACAAAACGTTTCGACGGCCCCCGCAAAACGTTCTTGTTCGGTTTTGATCCCTTTGATCACCGGCATAGCCATCCACTGCTCGGCAAAATCGGCGTAGATGTCCAGCATTTGCCGGGTTTCGACCAGGGCCTCTTCGGCGGTGGCATGGGCGGTATGCCCTTCTTGCCAAAGGAATTCGGTGGTCCTCAAAAAAAGCCGGGTTCGCATTTCCCAGCGGACCACGTTGGCCCATTGGTTGATGAGCAAGGGGAGGTCACGGTAGCTTTGAATCCAGTCCCGGTAACTGTTCCAAATGATGGTTTCGGAGGTTGGCCTAACGATCAGTTCCTCCTCGAGTTTGGCCTGCGGGTCCACTTCAATTTGGCCATCGGCCCCGTTACGCAGTCGGTAATGCGTGACCACTGCGCATTCTTTGGCAAAACCATCCACGTGGGCGGCTTCTTTGCTAAAAAACGACTTGGGAATGAAGAGAGGAAAATAGGCGTTTTGGTGCCCGGTGGCCTTGAACATCGCATCCAAGGCGTCCCGCATTCTTTCCCAGATGGCAAAGCCGTAAGGCTTGATCACCATGCAACCCCGGACTGCCGAATAATCGGCCAAACCGGCACGAAGAACCAGGTCTTGGTACCATTGAGCGTAGTCCTGCTGTCGGGGGGTAATTTCTTTGGCCATAAAGCGTTGTGTGTTAAAATAACGGCAAAGAGAATGGTAATTTTGCAATATTCAGCCTTTCTGCTTTCCTTTTTCGGACTACCTTCAAACCTCCTGCCATGAACAACATCAAGAAATTTGGGTTCCTGGGCCTTTTATGGTTGGCCTCTTGTTCCAATCGTATGAACGGAGTTTCGGGTCGTTACGACCATTACGACGCGGATGCTTATGCAGTTTCCGGGGGGTTTGAGAACGAAATTGACTCCAGGCCTCAGGAACCGGGTAGGGCAAGATCCTTGTCCCCTGAGCCCAGCGACCGCGCGCTTCGCCCCTTGGATGATCGCTACGAGGGTAGCGTGGACAGGGCAGAACGCGATGACGATTTAGGGTCAGGCTTTAGTGTAGCGGATTATCGTCGGGCGTATCGCCAAGGATACCGTGATGGCAGCTTGGACGGGGCCTTTTATCCCGGTCTTTATCGACCCAATTACGGGGGATGGGGATGGGGAATCGGCCCTGGGATTGGTTGGAATGCTCCATGCTGGAGTTGGGGTGGGCGTTGGAATTATTTTTCGTATTGGAACAACCCTTGGTATGACCCTTGGGGTCCCGCCTGGGGTTGGGGTGGAGGTTGGAACGGATGGGGTTATGGTGGTTGGAACGGTTGGGGTTACGGAGGTTGGAACGGTTGGGGCGGAGGCTGCAACCACATCGGATGGGGCGGAGGCTGGAACGGATGGGGCGGCAACACCTACATTT
>JBJTSS010000361.1:0-15006 GCA_046079785.1 Bacteroidota bacterium | reverse complement strand
GTAGCTTTCGACAGCGACTTTGGCACGCTCGCCGGGCTCACGGACAATGCTACGAATGGTGATAAGTCCATCAAAAATTTCGGGCACTTCCATTTCCATGAGGCGAGCCAAGAAGGCTGGATCGGTCCGCGATATGATAATGCGTGGAGTAATGTTCTGCATCTCAACGCGCAAAATAACGGCCTTGAGGGTGTCTCCTTTTTTGTAGAAATCCGCGGGAATTTGTTCGTTTTTTGGCAAAATCAACTCGTTGCCTTCATCGTCCAAAACCAGCATTTCTTTTTTCCAAATCTGGTAAACCTCGCCGGTGATAATATCGCCAACGCGGTCTTTGTATTTTTTGAAAATATTGTCTTTTTCCAATTCCAAAACCCGCTGAACCAAGGTTTGACGGGCAGCTAACACCGCACGACGACCAAAATCATCCAATTTAATTTCGTCCGAAACCTCTTCACCTACCTCAAAATCAGGCTCAATGGTCCGGGCCTCGGTCAAAGAAATTTTGTCAGGCTGACCTAATTCTTCGGAATCGTCTTCAACAATCTCACGGTTTCTCCAAATTTCTAAATCACCTTTTTCGGTGTTAAGAATGACGTCAAAATTTTCGTCGGTTCCAAATTTACGCTTGACCATACTGCGGAAAACGTCTTCCATAATCCGCATCATCGTTGCGCGATCAATGTTTTTGAATTCCTTGAACTCCGAGAAGGAGCTGATCAAAACCTGGTTTTGGTTTAACGGCTGGGTTTTGGCTTTAACAGGCATAACAATAGATATTGAACAAAGTAGAGGGTTTAAAAATCAAAACGGAAGTAAAACGCGGGATGGACGTACGTTATCGAACGAAAAACGCAGGGGCTCCTTGGTGGTTTCCAAAACAAAGCCTTCCTGATCAACTTCGATCAAGAGGCCTTCGTGGATTTCTCCTTGGTTGGTCGTTACCCGCAATCGTCGGCCTTGGTGCTGTGGGTATTGTCGGGCCAAAGCCAAGGGGGCATCGGCCCCGGGCGACCCTACCTCCAGCACCAATGGTCCATCGTAGGGGTGTTCATCCACCAAGGCCCCCAAGGCGCGGTTTAGCGCTGTACATACCTCGATGGTTACGCCTCGGTCGCCGTCCAAATTAATGGTGAGCTTGCGGGCATCGGGTGACCAGCGGCTTTCGACCACAAACCAAGCCTGGTCCACAAAATACCCGTCCAAAAACATCTGAACAGAGGCTTTTAGATCAGCCAACAAGGCTGCGCGCGGTGGTGTTGTTTCGGTGGTTTGCATGGCCCAAAGGGCGTATGGTCGAGTTATTGGCTCAAAAAACAAAAAGGGGGCCTTCGCCCCCTCCGTTTTCATTGCAAGCGCAAAGATACAAAGTTTTCAACCAAATTTGACCAAAAGTTGGCCTTTTTCCACAGCCTGGCCGGCCTGCACCGGGATTTCCACCACGATTCCGGGGCCGGTAGCCTTCAAGGTATTTTCCATTTTCATGGATTCAAGAATCACGAGCGGGTCCCCGTTTTGAACCATAGCCCCGACCTCCGTCATGACTCTCAAGACCAAACCGGGCATAGGGGCCTGAATCTTGGCTGGGCCCCGGGATGTGGTCTTGGATGCACCCATTTTTTCGAGCATTTCCTCCAAGCGGGTCTTGATATCCACGCGGTAACGGCGGCCATTGCACTCCAAGACAAGGCCTGAAGCGTCGCGGCTTATTTGACGCAATCGCAGTGATTTCCCCTCAACCAAAACATGGAATACCCCGGGGGACCTTTCCAAAATATCGGGGACATAAGTCCTGGAATCCACCAAAAAGGTCTGTCCCGTAGCATCCGATGCCACTTCAACCGTGTTTTGGCCCCAGCGGATTCGGGCTTTGTTCGAGAACTTGTCGTGGTGCATAAGTTTGCGAAATTAAACGCCATCCCCGCCAACATGATTCAACCCCCTAAGTCCCTATCCCGCTTTATCCTTTTGGCCCTGTTCGCCGGGGGCATCATGGCTTGCCAACCCCTGTTCAAGAAAAAAAGCCCGGTCACCGACCAAGCACAGGCGGGCCCAAACCGGGCCCAAACCGGTAATGCGGGCCTGCAGCCACCCCAAGACTCTTCCAAAACGGCTGCTTGGACCACGATATACCGGGCTTCACGGCCCAAGGATATTCGTCTGGTTCATACCCGGCTTGAGCTAAAACCCATTTTTGAGACCGCCCAACTTAATGGAAAGGCCTGGATTGAGGCCGCTGTGGGATTTTACTCCCTGCAGACCATAGAGCTGGACGCCCAGGGTTTTCGAATCCATCGCCTTCGGTTTCGGACCCTGGATGCAGACTCCACCAAATCCGTGGAGCCTCGGTATTCCTACAACCAACGGGTTATAACCCTTAACCTGCCGAAAAAATTGGATCCCGGCATGCGTTTTGAAATTTATATGGAGTATACCGCCTCACCGGATTCTTTGGGGGCAGGTCCGGGATCGGCCGCCATACAAGGCGAAAAGGGCCTGTATTTCATCCGACCTGATTCGGTGGACCCTGACAAGCCCGTTCAGGTTTGGACGCAGGGCGAAACCGATCACAATTCTTGCTGGTTTCCCACCATCGACGCTCCCAACCAAAAAACAACGCAAGTCATTGCCCTGACGGTGGATAGCTCGATGGTGACCCTTTCGAACGGGTTAATGACTTCATCGAAGCTGAATCCCGACGGAACCCGCACCGATGTTTGGGAACAACGTTTACCGCATGCGCCGTATTTGGCCATGATCGCCGCTGGACGCTTTGCGGTGGTCAAAGACCAGTGGCGGAATATCCCGGTACACTATTATGTAGAACCCCGCTACGCCCCACAAGCCGAACGCATCTTCCACCGCACCAAGGACATGCTTACGTATTACTCCCAAAAGTTGGGGGTCGATTACCCCTGGACCTCCTACCACCAAATCGCGGTGCGGGATTTTGTATCCGGTGCCATGGAAAACACCGGAGCAGTCGTGTTTGGACAATGGGCACAGCGCTCGGACCGGGAGTTGGTGGACGGCTCCGCCGAAGGAACGGTTGCCCACGAAATGTCTCACCACTGGTTTGGGGATTTGGTCACCTGTGAAAGCTGGAGTAACCTAAGCCTCAACGAGTCTTTTGCAACCTACGGGACCCCGCTATGGTACGAACACGCCTATGGTCCCGAAGAGGCAGATGCCGCCTTGGAGGGCAATATGAGGGATTATTTAGCGGAATCCAAACGCAAGCAGGTGGACCTAATCCGCTATTACTACGAAAACAACGAGGACATGTTTGACCGGCACAGTTACGCCAAGGGGGGGCGAGTTCTTCATATGTTACGAAACTATATCGGGGATAGAGCTTTTTTTGAATCCATTCGCTTATACCTAAGCCGTTTTTCGTTTAAATCTGCTGAAATTCATGATTTTAGGTTAATTTGCGAAGAAGTAACCGGAAGGGATTTACAGGTTTTCTTTAACCAATGGTTTTTGTCCAAGGGTCACCCGATTGTGGATATGAAATACCGTTACGACAGCCTGCGTCAACAATGTGTTTTTGAATTCCACCAAAAGCATAGCGCCATTCCCGGTCGTTTGTTCGAATTGCCTATTCAATTGGAGTTCTATTTCTTTGATTCATCGGTGGCAAGAACCGTAGTTCTCAACCAAGAATTCCAGGAATTCCGTTTTGATTTTCCTCGTCCGGTATGGACGGGCCACAACCTGGGTCGAATTTTATTGTGCGAATACAACGATAGTCGCACCTTTGATGAGTTTGTTTTTCAGTTCAAGGGTTCGCCTTTTTATTACGACCGCAAGCGGGCCCTCGATGCCTTGTTCCAAAACCCAAAGCGCTTTTGGGGGGCATGGAGCGACATCGCGCGCACGAATGATGCCGTCGCTTACCAAGATTTGGTCGCCCGGGCTTTTCGGGATCCGTCGCCCGTTATTCGGGGTATGTTGGCCGATGCCCTGCCAGCCTCGTTGTTAAAACAGGACGCCTTGATGTATGGGCTATTGTTGAGAATGGCCGAAAAAGACCCCCGATCCCAGGTGCGCCAACGCGCGATGATCAAGCTTATCGAGGCCGCGGATTCCGGTAAAGCCCTGCCTGCGCTTTGGTTGGAACAGCGTTTAGCCACGGATTCCTCCTTGCTGGTAACGGCAGCTGCTTTGCGGCCCATCGCCAAAACCAACCCGGAACAGGCTTTCAAAATTGCCGGTGAGCTGCAAAACGAAAACAGCATGGTCGGCAATCTCTTCGGATTTTATGCTGTTTACGGTCGTGAAAAAGACCTTGATTTTCTCGAAAAGTGTTTGATGCAATTGCGCGATTCTCGCTCGTTGCGTCAATACCCCAACTGGCTCAAAGATTATAACCGGGCGATTTTGCGTCTCAACCAGCAAGAACGGGGTGCGGCTTATTACGATCTGCTCGAAAAACATCCATCGCAACGTATTCGTGCCTTGGCAAGCGAAAACCGTAACGGCCTTCGTTGATTATTCCACCGGTCGAACCAATAAACTTTGGTGGATAACATAAAGCGCACTACCGGGTAAACGGCGACAACGATACCGGGTTCGGCCTTTGGGGCCTTTTTCGAAGACCATGCCGGCCTTGGTCTCAAAACGAGATCCCTGCGGCAGTTTTTCCAAGGGCAGCCAACCGGCTTCACTTCCTTCAAACTGCCGCAACCATTCCATAAGTTCCGGCTGAGCACAACCCGATACCTGAGGCTGTCGCATGGCTCGACGCAAGGGGGCGTGCATTGGCTCCGGAAAAAACCCTCGCCGAATGGCCCCTTGAACAAGGCGTGCATACGCCGACGCCCATTCGGGCCCGTGGGGTTTGACTCGAGGGCCGCTTTCGACCCACGTGAGTAAATGAGCGTATTCGTGCAAAAAAATCAACAAAAAACTAAGGGGCCGAAGGTTGGCATTGAGCGTGATCACATGGCCTTTTTGACGCCACGGTGGGCGATAGTCGGCGTACTTGGAACTCCTTTCCCGGGTGATGAGGAGCTCAACACCGTGCACAACCAAGAGTTGGGCAACCCATTCCGCGGCCTGCTCGCTCATGTAAGACCTCAGGGGCTTTATCAGCGGCCCCAGTACCGCGCGATTCCTATAGTCCTGCTCCACCTTATCCTCAAAGACTCCATTGATAAACCGCCAGACTGGCCAAGTAAGCCAAAGCGCTGAGGTAAAATAACTGAATCAAAGGCCACTTCCAAGACTTGGTTTCTTGCCGGGTCGCCGCAACCGTGCTCATGCACTGCAAGGCAAAGGCATAGAATACCAAAAGAGACCAAACCGTCGCCCGGTTAAACAGGGGTTCTTGACTTCCCTCCACACGATCTCTTTGCATGCGCTCTTTGAGACGCCGTTCATTACCGTCCGCCTCCGGGTCACCTTCCAGGCCGTAGATGGTCGCCATCGTACCCACAAAGACCTCACGTGCCGCAAAAGAAGTCACCAGGGCGATACCAATTTTCCAATCAAATCCCAAAGGACGAATCACGGGCTCCAGGGCCTTACCCAAAACCCCGGCGTAACTTTTTTCTAAGGACGGCGCCTCGGAACGACCACTTAACGTGTCCTGTAAGCCGTGTTCTGGACCAAAACTCGCCAAAACCCAAAGCAAAAGCGAAACCAGAACGATCACCTTTCCGGCGCCCTGAACAAAATTCAAGCAATAGCGCCAAGGAACCTGCCACAGATTTCGAGATACCGGCCATTGATAGGCAGGTATTTCCAGCATAAAATACGAAGGTCCTTTTTCGCGTATCCAAAACTTCATAACCAACGCCGACAAAACCGCCGCAAATACACCCATAAGATAAAGCCCCATCATGGTCAATCCCTGTAGGCTAAAAATCCCCATGATATAGCCTTCGGGAACCGCAAATTGAATCAAAAGGGCATAAACCGGCAGACGGGCGCTGCAGCTCATCAGGGGCAGCACCATGATAGTGGATAGCCTTTCTTTCCACGAAACAATGTTACGGGTTGCCGCAATAGCCGGAACAGCACAAGCAAATCCCCCCAACATAGGAACAATGGACTTACCGTTCAGACCAATTTTTTTGAGGTTGCGGTCCATCAAATAACTGACCCTGGCCATGTAGCCGCTTTCCTCCAAAACCACCAAAAAGAAAAACAACAGAAAAATTTGGGGAACAAAAACCAATACGCCCCCTATACCGGGCATTAAACCCTTGGTTATCAAATGACTCAACGCCTGGGATCGGGGCTCTATAATTTGGCGCAAAGATTCGCCGGCCCATAACATCATGTTTTCGATACCCTCCATTGGGTATGAGGCCCAGGCAAAAAGCGCCTGAAACATCAAAGCCATAACGGCAACAAAAACCAACATGCCCCCTACCGGATGAAGCAAGATCCGGTCCGGGCCGTTGGGCAAGGCGGCTTTGGCCTTGGTTTCGTGCATAGGGCAGGTTTTAAGGGCCTGATTTATTCGGCGGTAGCGATCGATCGTTTCGCTCGAATGTTGCGTGCGGATCTCTTCGCTGCCTTGACCTTGCACGTCAAGACCTTGACCAAAAACCCGGTTCCAAGAGGCGGCCCATGCCCCCTTCGTGGAATGGCTGGCCTCTTCGTGGGGCAACGACAACGCGCGCGACCACTCTTTGGTCAATTCGTTAATTCCCAGACCCTTACGAGCATCGCAAGCCAGGGCCTTGGTCTTCATTTCGGCTTCAAACCATTGCACAACCCCCTTAAGGCCCGGATTGGCCACCCGATCGGCTTTGTTAAGGACGACACGCATCCTTACCCCCAGTTCCTGAATTTGGCTGATAAGCAACATACTACGGTTGAGGTTGGCGGCATCCACCACCACCACCACCAAAACCGGAACCTCCAACGCCGCTGCATTGACCAGGGCGTGGCAGGCCACCCATTCGTCTTGAGACTGGGGGTACAGGCTATAGGTGCCCGGTAAATCGACGATCGTTGCTCTTCCTATCCCAGGGATATTCATTTCGGACTGAAGACTTTCGACCGTAACCCCAGGGAAATTAGCCGTTTTGTGATGCAGACCCGTTAGGGCATTAAAGAGGGTACTCTTCCCGGAATTTGGATTCCCGGCCAAAAAAATTTGGGGTAGGCTCATGGGGTCTCTGAATTCCACAAATTACGTAAAGGGGTATCCCCCCAAGAAACCCATACCGCAGCCGCTTCGCGGGCTCTCAACCCCAGCACATAGTCCATTACCTTGATGGCTAGGGGGCCACCACCGGAGGCGCGGTGCAAAATTTCTACCTTTTCTCCGGGTAAACAACCCATTTCCATGAGTTTAAGGGACAAGTCACTTTGGTCCAGGCGAATCACCTGCAGGGGTACGCCGGTTGGCGCTTGATCCAAACTACCTTGACGTTGAGGCATCGTTAGCTACGAACGTTCGTGGAAACAGGGAAACAAGCCATAGCCGTGGGGGCCTTGGATGGTGGGGATGTCAAGCCGATGGACGGACAATTGCATTTTTTGTTACGGCCTTTGCGCCTGCTGGAACAAGCAGTGCTTACGACTAAACCAACGAGAACCAACCAAACCAAGAAACGCCCAAGAAACGCCCGATCATTCTTCCCAAAAAAGTTCTTGTATAACATTGATTTATTCAAAAAGGGCGATGGTCGGTCAAGCGGTTCGGTCCCCAAAAATAACGGCCTTTATCCCCGAATGTACACCCGCTGCACCCTTGGGGATAAACCGGTCAAAATTTCATAGGGTATCGTACCGCTGGCCTCAGCCCAGGCCCGCACATCGCGGGCATTGCTCCACAACAAGACTTCATCCCCCACATTGGCCGGAATGTCCGTTAAATCCACCAAACAAAAATCCATGCTAATCCGCCCAATGGTAGGCGCCCAACAACCATGGATACGAAAAGAAACCTTGCCCAAGCCCAGCGACCTTGGTAGTCCGTCGGCGTACCCTACAGGCAATACGCCCACCACCCCGTCCCGGCTCATGATTCCCTGGTTGCCGTAACCCAGGGTTTGGCCGCGGCTTAATCGGTGCGTCTGAACCAAAATAGTTTTGAATTGGGCCAAAGGCTTCAGTCTTTCCTGAACCAAACCGGTAGAATCCAACCCATAGAGACCCAGCCCCAAACGGACCATGTCCGCCTGGTAATCCCCAAAACGCAAAATTCCCGCTGTATTTAGGGCATGAACCCAGGGTCTGTAACCCATACGCTTTTCAAATACCCCAGCAAAATCCTGTAAACTTTGCCATTGACCGGCACTAAACCCGTCGTGGGATGGTTCCTCCGAAGAGGTTAGGTGGGTGTAAATGCTCCGTATACGAAAGTTGGGGGAGGATTGAGACAACAAATTCAAGGCCTCCTCGCGGTCTTCGAGCCCCAAGCCTAACCTGCGCATACCCGTATCCAGTGGAATATGAAAAAAGGAAGGCCGCCGAAGGGCTTTGACCCACCGCCTCATTTCGTCCAGTGAATACAAATCAGGTTCTAGGCCGTATTGCACGACCGTATCCGTTGATGTTGGCCCGCAGTTCATAACCAAAATCGGGGATTGAACACCGCCACGCCTTAGCTCGATACCTTCGCCTGCACTGGCAACAGCCAAATAATCAGCCCCTGCTTCTTGAAGCGCACGAGCAATTTCGACGCTGCCACTGCCGTAAGCCCCCGCTTTGACCATCACCATCATACGGACCCCCGGCGCTGTTACGGAACGAAAAACACCAAAATTATGTCTTACAGCTTCCAGGTCAATTTCCAAAACGGTCTGGTGCCCTTGAACCAACAGCTTTTGTTCAATGCGTTCAAAACCATATTTTCGAGCGCCCTTGAGTAAAATGCAAGCATGAGCACTTTGTCCCAATGGCCATTGTTGTAACAACGACTCGGTGTCCTCAAAAAAATTCAATATTTGATCGGGGTGGGGCGTCCAACCAAGCTCCTTCCATCGTGGGCCCACCAAATAAAGTCGATTCCAGGAATAACGTTGCAGGGTTTGCAAAAAGGGCTCCAACGAGGCCTGCTCCCGGGTATCGGGTTCAGACAAAACCACCACGCCTTCCGAATCCCCAATCTGCAGGGCCCATTCCCGAAGGGCCCATTGAAAGGAATCCAGATCCAGGCTGTAACTGTCGTTTAATAAACGGCAGGTGCCAGGTATTTCCTTGATTTCCATCCGCATGGGTAGCGTACGTAGGTCCGCACATCGTTGGGCCCATTCGTTGGACCAATAACCCCCAACCGCAAGCGCCAATACGGTTCCTGCCATGTTTTCCAAAACAGCCTCTCCGGGGCGTGGAACATCAAAAACCAAGGCGGGCCGTCCTTCGCAACACAATTCGTATTGTGCTGGGTTATTCGCTCCTATGCTTGGTTCGATTATTTGCCATTGATGCAATTGATCCCAACGCGCGCCTTCCTTCACCAATTCCGCAAACCACGTTGCCAACCTTTCCGGGGGCGCGCCCATGGTCCACCAATGAAACTGGGTTTGTGGGTTTCGTAAGACCAAATCCCTCCAGGCCTTTTGGTGTTGTTCCTGAAAGTCGGCTCTGGCCACAAGCCAAGCACAACCCTCAAAAAGACCTAACTTCTCCTCCAATTTGTGGGCGCTGTTCCAAAAGCCTTCTTGGTGTGCCTCCCCAAAATGGGTCAAAAGACCTCCTTGTGGCCTAAGAATTTGGGCAAGGGCTTTCATCTCGCCCGCTTTCGATATTCCCGCCTCAAAAATCCCTAAAGCATGGTCTTGTTGGATGCCCAAAACGGATAAGGGCAGGCCCAATTGAGAATTAAAGCTCCCCGGGGTCTTGGAAACACGGATTTGGCCTTGGAGCAATTCGGCCAGCCATTCTTTGACCTGGGTTTTGCCGTTGGATCCCGTAACGGCCCAAACAACACCATCCCAACACCGTCGATGCGTGGCCGCAAGCTCTTGCAGGGCCTTTAGGGGGTCGGGTACCGCCAATATGGAAACGACCGAATCATCCGCGGAAAATAGGTCAACAGTACCCTCCCGAACCAAAAAATTCCGAACACCCAAACGATACGCTTCATCCAAAAAACGATGACCATCGCGCCCGGTGTTCGCCCCGGACAAAGCCAGAAAAATCCCCCGGTCAGGATGGGTACAACGGCGTGTATCGTAAATCCACTCCCCAACGGGTTGGGTCGCTGATAAACCCCGGCGTATCCAAACCGAGCCCTCGACGGTTTCGGCCATGCGTTGCAAATTCCAAGAAAGTTCGGGTTCCAGATTCATGGGAATGGGTAAAAATACCGAAATTTGAAAGCGATTGCTTCGTGTTGATTTTGAAAAAAGACACCCCCGACGACCCCCAGCGCATTCTTCAGCGGCTCATGGCGCTTTGTTCCCGCAAAGAGTGCTGTGTTTGGCATATTCAACAAAAGCTAAACCGAACCAGCCTCCCTCCCGAACAACAAAACGAAATCATGGACCGGCTGCTGCGGGAGCGATTTGTTGATAACCGTCGATTTGTTGAGATCTATTGTCGCGATCGCTGTGGCCGTGCACAATGGGGTTGGAATAAAATTCAGCGCGGTTTGACGCTTTGGGGTTTGAGGGATTATTTGGAAGAAGCGCGCGCGATGTGCTTGGAGCTGGATCCCAATCGAACAGCATTACCGGCCTTGGCCAAGGCCAAATGGTCATCGCTTACCGCGAGCGCGACGACCCTTGATTATCGCCAGCGCCAAAAGCTTTGCGCCAAATTATCCCGGTACCTCTTAGGCAAAGGCTATCCTTCCGACGATGTTTTTGCGCAGGTTCGTCTCTATTTTGAGCCATCATGAAAACCACCTCCATGACGGGTTTTGGTCAAGCCGCATTGATGCTTGGAAATAAATCCTACCGCATAGAAATCAAAACGCTAAACAGCAAAGGCCTGGATATACAATGCCGCTGGGGTGAAGCCTGGTCTCCTTTGGAAGCGGAAACCCTCAAAACCCTTCAAAAGGAGTTCATTCGAGGCAAAATCACCCTTCAGCTCTACCAAGACGAACCCGCCAACAAAGGGTCCGCTTCAACGCGGGCGATCCGCGTCGATATTTTGGATGAAGTCTGGGGGGCCTGGCAAAACTGGTTAATCTCCCAAGACCCAACCAAAACCTACGCTCCCGAAACCTCGACGGGGTGGTTGGAATTGGCCGCCAAACACCCTTTGCTTTTCAAAGAAAATTCCGCCCAAGAAGATTCCGCCGTTGTGCAAGATTTCGATCAGGGCACCCTGGAAATTTATCGAAACGCTTTGGCTTCGGCCATCCGTTCGTGCCAAGATTTTCGGCGGAACGAAGGGCTGAGCATCGCACTTGTTGTTTTGGAATACCTCAACGAAATCCGCGGCCTTCTTGCATTTATTACCGAAAACGATTCCAAAAAAGGCGCAACCGTTCGGCAAAAGGTCGTTGATTTTTTGGATGAGTGGAAAGACCCCAAAAACGTGCCTCCGTCTTGGACCCCCGACCCCCTTCGTTTGGAACAAGAAATCCTTTTTTATCTAGAAAAAAAGGATATTTCGGAAGAATTGGTGCGTTTGGGCGCTCATCTTGAGCTAGCCCAAAGCATCTTGGAAAACGAGAATGAACAAGGGCGAAAATTAGGTTTTGTAGCCCAAGAAATTGGTAGAGAGGTGAATACGATAGGCTCCAAGGCTTCCGATTTTGAAATTCAACATCGGGTGGTGATGGCCAAAGAGTGGATTGAAAAAATCAAAGAACAAGCCGCCAATTTATTGTAAAATGAAACCTTTGTTTTTTGTCTTTTCAGCGCCAAGTGGGGCCGGCAAAACGACCTTGGTCCGATTTGTTCAATCGGTGTTCCCGGATTTCCGCTTTTCGGTTTCGTTCACAAGCCGACCGCCCAGAGACCATGAACAAGACGGCAAGGATTATTTTTTTGTGAGTGAATCGGATTTTCGTAACAAAATAAAAAATTATTTTTTTGTGGAGTGGGAAGAGGTTTATCCCGGTCATTTTTACGGAACCCCTCTTCATCCGGTATTGAATTGCCTACAAACCGAAATTCCTATGCTTTTGGATTTGGATGTGAAGGGGGGATTGGCCTTCAAAAAAGCATTTCCTGAACAAACCAGGGCGCTTTTTGTCGGGGTTTCGGATATTTCGGTTTTAGAAAAACGCTTACGCCTACGTCAAACCGAGAGCGAAACCAAGATTCAGATGCGTTTGGAAAAAGCGCGGTTAGAATTAGCAGAATCGGTGTTTTTTGATGAGGTAATTCCAAACGATGATCTCCGCATAGCGCAACAGGCTTTGTTGGATTTGTTTCAAAAGGCTGGGTATTCACGCATCAATGGGTAGTTCCACCATGCCTAAGCATACCGGTTTGTTTTTTGGGTCTTTCAACCCCATTCACCAAGGACACCTCATCCTTGCTGAATTTTTTGCGTCGTTGCCAGAAATGGAGGAAGTTTGGTTGGTCTTGTCTCCCCAAAATCCCTTCAAGAGCGACGAAAACATGCTTGATTTTGATACCCGGGCTGCATGGATTGAGGCCTGTATCCAGGACAACCCTCGCTTGAAGCTTTGTGCAGTCGAAAAAAATTTTTCGCTTCCCTCCTATACTCACAGAACCCTGGAATACCTTCATGCACAAGAACCGGAGCGTTCTTTTGTTTTGTTATTGGGTGAAGATCAATTGCTTCATTTTACGCGTTGGAAAAATTTCGATTTGATTCTTGATTCGTGGCCTTTATGGGTTTATCCTCGGCATTTTGATGGTCAATTTCCAGAAAATCCTGTTCCCCACCGTCTTGTGAACGCACCCAAAATTGAAATTTCTTCTACACTTATTCGAAACCGCCTCGCTCAGGGGCTTTCTGTACGGTATTTGGTTCCGGATATCCTATGGAAAACTTGTGCAAACCACCCTTTTTGGCGTGGATAAGTCGTTTACAATAAAATCACGTTTTCTTTTCTCCACCAACGGGTAGCGACTTATGCTATGTGGATAAGGATAACTTTTGTCCTACGATGTATACACTTGTCAACGTTCTCCAAGGAATTTAAGTATTTCAAAGCCTGTGAAGGATTTTTCGTTGTTTGATTAGTGGATAAAGCTGTGTATAATGAAGGAATAAGTGATTATCCACTTTTCCACAGCCCTAAAGTATAAAAATAAAAAAATACCTTTTTATAGTTCTTTGATTTGTTCAAATCCATGACCAAAGCATCCCGTATTTTTGGTGACCGCACGATGGAACAGCAGACCAGTATTTTTACCCGAGTCAATGCTTGGGCAGCTCAATCGGGAGCTGTTAATTTGGGTCAGGGTTTTCCAGACCATCATCCCCCGGAGCTGCTTTTATCTTCTGTTCAAGAAGCACTGCGCGAAAATTACTACCAATATGTTCCTTCTTTTGGTTTGTTGGGTTTACGTCAACAAATCGCACGAATTTGGGAAGAGGATTTCGCTATTTCCCTGGATTTCAATACCCAAATTACGGTAACTGCGGGTGCAACGCAAGCATTGCACGATGCAACGGTTTCGATTTTATCCCCTGAGGATGAGGTTTTGATTTTGGATCCGTCGTACGATTCGTACGCACCCGTTGTTTGTTCGGTTGGGGCCGTTCCGGTTCGTGTTCCTATGAATTTTTCACCGGAGCTTGGTTTTTCTTTGGATTGGGAACGTATACGAGCATCGATTGGCCCCAAAACCAAATTGTGGATCATCAATAACCCCCATAATCCCAGCGGTTATACGTGGTCTTCGGCTGATTTCCAAGAGGTTGAGTTGATTATGAACGATTATCCTGATCTGTTCGTACTGGGTGATGAAGTCTATGCTTATTTGGCTTTTGATCCCTTGTTTAAGTCCTTACTTTCGTTGGAATCGCATCAAAAACGAATTTTGGTGATTCATTCTTTTGGAAAAACCTATCATTGTACCGGATGGAAATTAGGGTATGCTGCCGGGTCTGAACCGTGGATGCACAAATTACGACAACACCACGAATACAATGTTTTTTGTGTTAACTCTTTGATGCAACGAGCTTTGGAAATCTTTTTACCACAAGATACCGTGCGCAGAGACATTGCTACTTTTTATTTGGAGCAACGTGATTTTCTATTTTCGTTGTTGGATTCAACCCCCATTCGAGCCGTCCCTGTTCAAGGGACCTATTTTCAATGGTTGGATTTTTCGTTTTTGTCCAAGGCTACTTCTGATCTGGATTTGGCCCAGGAATGGGCCCTCAAAGCGGGATGTGCCATGATTCCCTTTTCTCCTTTTATGGAAAAATCTTCTCCCCAGGATCCCCTCCTAATGCGGTTGTGTTTTGCCAAAAGCAAACAAAAAATGGAATTAGGATTGGGTAATTTGCGTCATTATCTAGGTTTTTAAGAAATGTGGGTTCATCTTGTTCAAAATAGCGCGTCTTGGAAAGATCCGATTTCAAGTTTGGCTGCGATCGATTCTTTGTTACTTGGTTATGAGTCGATCAAGCAAAAAGGAGGTTGGTTGTTGTTGCCTGAGATGTTTGCCCAAGGTTTTGTTACGGATTGGAACCTTGATCAAGATCTTTTATTGATCCACGATCAACAAAAGATAATTTTGGATTGGATGCAACAAAAGTCGGACGATTGGGGTATAACCGTAGCCGGATCCTTGGCCTTTTACGAAAATGGAAGATTGTTCAATCGATTCGTTGCTGTTTCACCCCAACAAGGTTTATTCTCTTACCCAACGTATAACAAAAAACACCTTTTTGGATTGGCTGGGGAGGATAAAGTATACCAAGCAGGTTCTTTGCGTACCATTTGGAGGGAGCATCATTGGACGATTTTACCCAGTATTTGTTACGATCTTCGTTTTCCTGTTTGGTTGCGCAATCGTGGGGATTATCAGGTTTTGTTTTGTGTGGCCAACTGGCCGCAGGCCCGAGTTTTTGCGTGGCGTTCTCTGTTAACAGCACGCGCTATTGAAAACCAATCTTTTGTTGTTGGTGTTAATCGGGTGGGTACGGATGCTACGG